>NZ_JAPDHR010000012.1:0-100911 GCF_030063005.1 Dehalobacter sp. | reverse complement strand
GTGTGTTTTCCTTCTCAATCACTAGATCCGTTAGACCATAGGCTGTGTTATAATTTTTCCCCCACCATGCCAGCTCATTATCCAGGTAATAGCCAAAAAGCCATGGATCATCCTGATTGTCCTCTGTAATCTGCCTTGCCAGGTCTTCACAGTAATAACTGAACTTAGGGCTGAATACATTTGGAAACGTATGTCCGTTATTGTCTGAAGGGTAGATCGTATAATCTTCTCCATTGGCACAAAATTTTGTGGAAAATCCCAAATATAAAGTGTGAGCTAATCCCTGATACCTTAAGTGTTCATTGGAGTTTATCCCAAGAAGATTAAATCCCCATTCATTTAACCGATTAGCTGTAGTTTCTGCCCATTCTTCTTCTGATCCATAGATTGCTTTTGTGTTTTGTCCATAAGGTGAATATCCTAATGTCTGCGAAAAAAATCCGACGTAGGTTACTTGCCCTGTTCCAATCGCAAAGAAGGCATTCCCATCCGGAGCTATTGTCCACCATTTACCGTTTATTTCTTCGGTATGAAAGTAGCCAGTCTTCTTCCCTGTAATATCCGTATTTGTTTCTACATTAAATACCGGGTATTTGCTGCTTATATTATTGATGATTTTCATGGTCTTTGTATCGGATGATGTTTTATTTACATCAATCCCATTGCTGCTTGTTACTTTGACATTTTCAAACTTTGTATTGAATGCCTCTGTTGTTAAAGCCGGAACTCCTTTTTTGATACTATTATTAGCCGATAAGCTATATTTTCTCTCCCATTTTAATGTTCCATCAAGCTCATAAATGCTGCCAGTAATACTGTCCGAACTTAATATGATTTTCATCAAGTACGGATGGTTATATTCCCAATTAAAATAATTGTTATAAAATGAAGCAAGGGAAAGCTTTGCACTTCCTGCACCTTGGGCATTCCATTGTCCTTTGTACATTTCTGCAAGCTCAACAAAACGCTTCTTTTCTTTTGCCTCCGGCGCTTCTGACAGAACCAAATGCCAGTAATTCTTATTATCCGCATAGATTGATATGCCGGCAATCTTGTATGTGTCTGCTCTGGAATTCTTGATACTTACTTCTGCTTCAAATGACATGTCATAGTCTTCGGGTATACTCAGGCACGTAAAAGTCTTTTTCACTGAGTCGTTATTTGTATTATCCAGGCTGTAGGCGAACACATTTTTCGATACTTGTAAGCCATAACCTGGAAATGCTGTTGTAATCATTATTACAGTCAGCAATAGTACAGTAATTATATTATGAAGTAGCTTCATAATAACTAACCCTACCTTTTTTTGTGCTTAAACATTATTGAGCCAAATTTTTCTGCGTACCATCTTCCAATGGAGAATATGTTCGTTTTGGTTTCCTCTTTAAAAAACGTTTTGGATTGAAAAAATAATTATATGAGCTAACATACCTTTTATAGTCACGCCTTTTTACTCTATTGAGGACAATCCCGAGAATCTTTGCATTCAAACTTTCCAATTGATCTTTGGCACGCGCAATGCTTCTTAACGATGTAGAACCCATTTTTACAACCAATAATGCAGCGTTAACTTTTGAAGCAATAATCCCTGCATCAATTACACTCTCCAATGAGGGTGTATCAAATATAACAAAATCATACATACTCTGAGTTTTATTGATTATTTCTTGGAAACGATTTGAGCATAGGAGCTCAACCGGGTTTGTGTGATCCGAACCACAAGAACAATAATGTAGATTTGAAATGTTCGTTCCGCATATGACATCATTAAGATCGACTTTTCCGGTAAGGTAATTAGAAAGACCATGTTGCGACTGATCATTTAATCTCTTAGCAGCTGTGGGTTTACGCATATCAGCATCAATAAGCAAGACCTTCCAGCCTGAATGAGCAATAGAAATCGCAAGGCTGATCGCAAGTGAAGTTTTGCCCTCTTCCGGTAAACAACTTGTCAATGCAAACGTTTTTAACCTATCCTGAGAATTATTAATGTGTATATTCACTGTAAGCATTTCATATGCATCTTGAACCGCTTTGTTTTGGTGATGATAAACATTAAAGTTTTTTATTTGCATGTTATTCTCCCTACCCCTATCTAATGTCATGTTCAGGAATTATTCCGATAACACGAATTTTTAAACAGGTTTCGATGTCCTCTGCAGAACGCACAGTTGTATCAAAGTACTCAATAACGAAAATAATGCCTAATGAAATAATCAGGCCAATCAACATCCAGAGAAATGTTTCCATCAATCCATTATTGGGAATGGGATGGGCAGGCACTTGAGCCGCGTCCAGTATCCCAATAAAATCACTTTTTGTAATCGTACGTATCTGGGAAATAAATTCATTCGCCATAGCATTAGCAGCAGCAGCTGCCAACTCCGGAGTGGGGGCCATTGCTCGAATGGTTAACAAGTTTGAATCTTTTTCACTGGAGATACTTACCATAGAACCTAGCATATTTGGCGAGATGTTGTACGCTTTTAGCTCATCAGCAGCAGCTGTTGTAACAGATCGACTGTAAAATATCCCGGAGAATTGAGTCAGCAAGGTCTGGCTCATAGTAAGGTCCTGGGAGCTTAAAGCTTGTCCGGCTTCTACTTTGTCACGATTTAATACATATAGCGTGGTATCCGCACTATATGCTGTTTGTGTAGAAATGACATTAAAATAATACCCTGTGCCCCCGCTTAATATAACAAGGAGAATAATTAGCCACCATTTACGAACAACCGAATATACAATCCTCCTGATTTCCATTACACTCTTCCTTTCACAAAGTTCTATTTCCCCACGCCATCGTAGATAAAACCTTGTTCTTCAAGTTCTTTTCTATCGTATATATTTCTAAAATCAAAGAAATATCTATCTTTCATCTTTTCTTTAAGTAAGCCCATATCAAGACTTCTAAACTGATTCCATTCCGTAAGCAAGACAAGTGCCTGTGCCTCATCAACAGCAGAATACTCGTTCTCAGCAAATTGGATATCCATACCGGAAAAAGCATACAACTTTGCGTTCTCCATAGCAACCGGGTCAAATACCGTTATCTTAGCACCACGTTTATACAACTCCTGAATAATTGTGATAGAAGGTGCTTCCCGCATATCATCCGTTCCAGGCTTAAACGCGAGTCCTAGAATGGCGATTTTTTTGTTTCTTAACTCACCCATCTTTGCGATTATTTTATCTACCATAAGCAATTTTTGAGCATGATTCGCAAAAATTACAGAATTCACTACGCTCATATCAAGCCCATATTGCTTTCCGATATGCACAAGTGCTTTTGTATCCTTTGGAAAGCAACTCCCGCCGTATCCCGGTCCTGCATGCAAAAAGAATTTTCCAATACGCTTATCCAAGCCCATCGCTTTTGATACTTGCTGCACATCCCCGCCTGCTGCTTCACACAGCCGTGAGATTTCATTTATGAAAGTTATTTTTGTAGCAAGAAATGCGTTAGAAGCATACTTGATTATTTCTGCCGTTTCAATATTCGTAAAGACAAACGGATGATTATTTAAATAGAGTACTCTATAAACTTCACGCATTACTTCTTCTGATTTCGTACTTTCTGAGCCAACAACGATTCTCTCCGGATGCATGAAATCATTTACAGCAGCACCTTCTCTTAAAAACTCCGGATTCGATACGACATCAAAATTGATTGTGACATTGCGTTTTTCCAAGACTTCTCTGACAGTACGCTTAACCAGCTGCCCCGTCCCTACCGGTACAGTAGACTTGTCTACGATTACTTTGTAACTATCCATATTCTCAGCGATTTCTCTCGCTGCTGAAAGAACATATTCTAAATCTGCGGAACCGTCGTCCTGAGGCGGAGTCCCAACCGCGATGAAAATCACATCTGATGTGCAAACTGCCGTTTTATAATCGGTTGTAAACTCCAACCGGCCAGATTGATAATTCTTAGCAACAACATCATCAAGTCCAGGCTCATAAATAGGAATGATTCCATTTCTTAAGTCTTCAATTTTTTTTTGATTTATATCGAGACAGATAACCCGATGACCAAATTCCGACAGACATGCTCCGGTTACCAATCCAACATATCCAGTGCCAATAACAGAGATTTTACTCATTTTTTCGTTTTTCACCTCACGACTTTCAAAAAATACAGATATTGCAATTATAAACCAGCAAGTGGTTTTTTTCTACCAGTTTTGTTTTCCAAATTACATTTTATTGCCAAAAAATGCTATTTAATATTATTTGTGCTTTTATACCACTGAACAAAATATCGAATTCCCTGATAAAACTCTGTATGAGGATTATAGCCAAGTATTTCTCTCGATTTCGAAATATCAGCAAACGTTCTATTAACATCCCCTGGTTGTGAAGGTTGAATCGTAAATTGTGCCTTCCGGTCTAAAGCCTTTTCGATCGTCCTCACCATATCTTTGAGTGAAATGGTTCGAGATTCCCCTAAATTAAAAATACCATATCTTTGTTCATCATTGTTTACCCAGTCTAATGCTTTCGTAATCCCATCAATAATATCCGCAATATAGGTATAATCTCTCTGGGTTGTTCCATCCCCATAAAAAGGGATTGCCTTATCATCCATGATGAGCTGTGTAAATTTATGTATGGCTAAGTCAGGACGCTGCCGAGGTCCATAAACAGTAAAGAAGCGCAAGCAAGCCGTATTGATATTATACAGATGATGGTATGTATAACAAATGAGTTCTCCTGCTTTTTTTGTCGCCGCATATGGCGAAATCGGAAAGTCAACAGGGTCGTTTTCCGAGAAGGGAACATTTTTGTTGTTTCCATAGACAGAAGATGAAGATGCAAATACAAAGTTCTTTACCCCAAATTCCTTGAGGCATTGGAGAATATTGGTTGTCCCATTAATATTCACATTTACATATAATTCTGGGGATAAGATAGACGGCCTCACCCCTGCATATGCAGCTAAATGCACGACAGCTTGCGGGCAATATTTAGTAAAAGTCTCTTTGAGAAAAGAGATATCACAAATATCTCCTTTGGCAACAGAGTAGTTCTTCAAAGGAATACCATTGGCAATACAATATTGTTTGGTTTCAGAAACATTGCTGTATTTAATTTCAGGATCATAGAAATCATTAAAATTATCAATATTGACAACACGATTTCCTTCTCCAAGCAATCTTTCACATAAGTGAGAACCAATAAATCCCGATCCACCCGTAACAACAATGGTCTGCATAACAATCCTTCCTTCAATGTTAATAACGAATAATTAGGATTTCACACGAATCATCTGTTCATGTTTTTTTATGGTTTCTTCGTCAAATCTTTTCCATTCTTTGATAGATGGTAAGCCTACATGGACTGTATAGGGTGGAACATCCTTAACTACCAGACTTCCGGCCCCTATTACGCTTCCCTTTCCAATTTTAACACCCTTAAGGATCGTAACATTCGCCCCAATCCATACATCGTCTTCTATTTCAACATCTTGATTGTTATGAGGCAAGCACTCTTTAAGACTTACATCATACATTGTTCTGCCAATAACATCCGTCCTGTGATCACCCGTACGAATCGTTACATGCGGCCCGAACATCACACAATTTCCAATTCTTATCCTTGCATTCGCACACATGAATGAAGCGTAAGCTCCGATATATACTTTGTTTCCAATCGTAACGTGGTGATATGTCATCTCGCTGTACTTACCGATATATACCTTATTGCCGCAACTAACAAGCATGGCTTTTTGGATCGGTGCCCAGACAAACCGGTGCCAAACCTCAGATAATAATAAGTAAATCTTCCCAATATATCGTAGTACAATCATGGCCATGTTCCTCTCCAAATTCTCTTAAGAAATTAAGGTTTTATTATATATCGCAGTATATTTACGCGTAACAGCGTCATACATGTAATCATTCCGCACTTTCATCTTGTTGTAATTGCTCATCTGTTGGCGCTTGTTACTGTCATGTACTAACATTTGGATCGCGGCTACGACTTCCTCTACATCTCCCTGTTTCACAATAATACCGCCTTCTTGTCCAATCATATCCGGAATTGCCCCTGCATCCGTAGCAACGATTGGCAATCCAACAGCCATTGCCTCCATCACTGCATTTGGAAATCCTTCACGAAAAGATGGAAATAAGAAAAGATCCGCTTCTGTCATCATTCTTTTTACTTCAGCATATGGAAGTTCACCATGCAAAGTAATATTTGAAGGAATAAGCTCTATCTTTGATAAAACATCTACATCCCTGCCAACCAGATGAAAAGTTAAATCAGGCAGACGCCGTGCTGCCTCTATAACAACTCCGGCACCTTTCCACTGAATGATCATACCGACAAATAAGATATTTTTTACGATAGGTGATACATTCTCAATCAATTGAAGACCATCATAAAAACCATTATCAATAAAATTAGGGACAAACTCAGATTCCCGATGATATGTACTTCTAATAAATATATGTGAAGCTTTGTTTAAATTAATAATTGAATCTACATTCTTAAATAGCCTGGATGCAAAAGGTTTCCAAAGAAAACGCATCGATGCAATATGTTCTTTAACATCACAACGGCAATGAAGTACTACCTTCTTCTTAAACAACTTGGCTATCAGAAGACAAATCGCCTCACGCGCAATCCCTCCTCCTGCTACGGCAGTATTTAAGTGGATCACATCTACTTCATGATTCTTCAGCGTATGGTATAAATCAAGAAAAATACGCAGACTCCGCCTCAGCTCTCCCAAAACTTGATTCTCATCCTTGCGTGTATTTACAACCCTGATCCTATAGTCATCTGGTAAACCCATTTCGACTAATCTTCTTGTCCATGTTGCAATACCGCCGGCGGGAGGTGGAAGGGGAGATATAAATAAAACGACTTTTTTTTCGCTTGCCACTATTTGAAACTCCTCCATATATCAATAATTACTTAAAGAAGAGAATTTAAAAATTCATCTAAGATAGGAATATAGACTCGATAATCAAAACACGCTTCTGCCTTCATTCTCGCGGATTTTCTCATTTCATTAAGCTGATGTTCCGGTAGATTTATCGCTCTTTCTAAGGTAGTCGTAATTTCGCTGCTTGAACATTCTTTGATGATCAATCCTTCAATACCATCTTGAATATAAAGACTAAGATCACTCGTATAATTTAATATAACAGGTGTCCCTGCTGCAAGACTCTCAACAACTTTTGTTGGAAAGCCTGCATTCGCATATCTTTTGTCTGGTCTTACCAATACAGAAAACATTGAATTCTTAACCGCCTGAATTACTTCGCTGTGAGACACTCTGCCATAGGCCTTAATCTGTTCTTCAAGTTCATCAAGTATATGAGCCTCAACTCCAAACATCGCTTTCAACCAGGATATGTCTACTCCATAAATATCCATATCTAAATATAGCCCATTTATTTTCAGAGAATACAAACTTTTAATCAATTCCAGAAGTAAGTCTTTTGCCCCAGGATTTCCTGCATAGATGATTTTCCTGTGTTTTCCTGCTTTCACTGATGCATCAAGACAACACCATTCTTTCTCTTCCAGATCCACCATTGGCGGAATCCGTACTACATTGCAATCGGCATCTAAATAGTACTTTTCAAGAAACGTACTAATAGCGATAATATTCCGGGCCTTTTTGAACAAAAACCTCAGCCCCAATTGAACATCCCAGTTAAAGGGTCCCCATTTGCCAAATGGTAAGTGATCAGGATCATACCATTCCACAACATCGATGACTACTTTAAAACCAAGCTTTCGCGATAAATGTAAAACCGGTCCAACAAATCTTCCATACCCAACTGCAATCATTACAACGTCAATCTTCTTATGTTGATACAGCCTCTTTATTCTTGCAGCAGCAGTAAGGCTACGCGTCAATAGGTTCATAACCTTTTTGAATTTCGATGTGGATTCAGTATTAATGGTCTCATATGAAAAACCCTGGTGACGGTAAGTACCATCTGTCTTGTCCTGCATTCCGGGAACGCCTGTTCCTATGATATGAACATGATCTCCGGTATCCCTTAAAGCTTTTGCAATATTTAGTATCCGGATAGCGGACGCATCCCCTTCAGGAAACCTAAACTCTCCAACGATTACAATCTGCCTGTTCAAAGTGGACTCCTCCCCAACTGGAGTACTTCTATAATTTATAATTTATAGATTTCACCGGTTCTGATTACATTTTTCGTATCAAATACGATTTTATTCATTAGCTTTGAACTGTTTTCTTTGATATGCTGATGCGCCACAAGAACCACGACCATATCAATATCATTAAGAAACTGCTCGAAATCCTGGTATTGCCCCTCCACAATATTGTTTGTAATGAAAGGATCATACACCCTGATGCCAAATGCCAAATGTTCCTCCATTTTCTCAAGCAGCTGTAAGGTTGGGCTTTCCCGAATATCATCAACATCTTCTTTATAAGTTAAACCATAAAGGCCGATCCTGCTAACATCCCGTATGTCCTTTTCCTTCATAATACTTCGTATTCTTTTTAACACATACTCAGGCTGGTCATCATTGATATGGCGAGCGGCTAATATGATATTGACTAAGTCGGGATAATCGCCGACTAGAAACCAGGGATCTACGGAGATACAGTGTCCTCCTACGCCAGGACCCGGCTGCAGTATCTTTACCCGCGGATGCATATTGGCAACACGGATAATTTCATATACATCCATATTCTCGCGACGGCAGATCTTCGCTAATTCATTCGCAAAGGCAATATTAATATCCCGGTAAGTGTTTTCAATGACTTTCGTCATTTCAGCTGTTTTGATATCGGTAACCACGATATTCGACTCACAAAATTTGGCATATAATTCTTTAATTTTATGACCAATCTCATTGTAATCAGCCCCGACCGTCCGAGAATTGTGTTTCAGTTCGTGAATCATATTGCCTGGCAAAATACGCTCTGGAGCATGAACCAAATGAACATCTTTCCCTATTTTTAAGCCCTTTTCAGTTATTGCCGGACGGACAAATTTGTCGATTGTTCCCGGCGATACCGTCGATTCAATACAGATGATTGCACCTTTGGGTGCAACTTTTAACACAGATTTTACTGCATTTACAACATAACCAGGATCAATTTTTTTTGATTCCTTAATGTATGGTGTTGGCACTGCAATAATATACGTATCCGTCGTTATATACTCATTTTGAAAGACAATTCCGTTTGATCTTGCCGAAGTGAACAATTCCTCAAGGTTTTCTTCTCTAAATGTAAGTTTCCCCGAATTCAGTGTCTGGATAAGTTCAGTGTTCGTATCTGAGCCAACAACTTCAACGCCATGTGACGCAAACATAAGCGCAGTGGGTAACCCAATGTATCCAAGCCCAATAATATTTACTCTTGACATGTATAACGTCTCCTTTTCCTATATTAAAATGAAAAGTGTGTGATCATATTTCCCGCAACTGCACAAATCATGAACAAAACAGAAGCAGTTACAATTAGTTTCAAATATTTTTTCATCCCGAGTGCAGTTTGCGAAAACGCATAAGCTAAGAACAAAAAATTCAGTATTATTCCTCCGATACTTAGGGTGACAACGGCAGTATAGCTGTTGTTAAATACACTACCGCCTATTAAAACAGCTAAGTTATTCCAAATCAATAGTGATATCGTGTACACGAGGTTCATCTTTTGTCTTTTTAAAACGACAAGTATATAGGAAACACTAAAATACATCGATACAAACAAAAACTCATAACTCCTGATTTGGGAAATGATCCCTGCTGAAGTCCATTGACTGCCTAGAAAAATCTCAAAAATTGATTCTCCAAAAATGGCACAAGCCAGAAGTGGTACAAAAGCGACAAGTAAAATAGATCTGATTACTTTATATGAAAACGCTCCAATGTCCTGTCCATTATTGACTAAATCTGTAGCCTGTTTAAAATGGACTTGTCCCATTGCGCTGCCTATGATTGTAATCGGAACATACAGTAATTTCTGCCCCATATTGTACTGTCCCACAAATTCGGTCCCGAAATAGATTGACATGATGATAATCGGAAGCTGGCCGCCAAAGCCTTGAAGGAAATTAGAAGGCATTTGGTATTTGGGGAAATCTTTATACTTCTTAATCGTCTTGATCAAATCAGTCCATCGCGGATGTGATCTAAAGGGTCTTATCCATAGCAGCAAATGGATCAACACAGCAACCTGACTAAGAATTGCACCCACAATTAATCCATATTCTTTATATCCTAACATGCCTAAAGAAAATGCTGTCAAAAAATTAACAACAGACGAGATGATCGGGTTAAACATTAATAAATGATATTGTTTCTTCCGATTGCCCCAGGTACTCGACATCGTCGCCCAATTATTAAATAGCATAAATATGCCCATAAGACCACATATCCAAGAATAGTTCGCACTGACTTCAATAACATGGAAATAGGGTTCAAGCAAAGTTGTTATAAGAATAATTACGATTGCAAAAGTAGAACAGCTCATTAAACAAATCTTATATATTACCGATGCTTCTTCATCATCCTCAGGCGAAACAATCGCTGAGATCAAACCTAAACAAACTAAGCCATTGACAGAATTGATTGCAGCTGTGAAAACACCAAATTCTCCGTAATACACCGGTCCATAAAGTCTGCTTGTTATCGGTATCAAAATGATAGAGAGTATCTGAGCAATCGTCGTTCCCATAATAATTTTTGCAGTATCACCATAGAACGCCGATTTCTTTATATCTTTGATTATATCGATGACTAGGTTGAATCCTTTTTTGGTCGTTATAGTCATTTTATCTCCAGTACTTTTTGTAATCATTCTCGTAATTGAAAATCATTTTTTGTCAGAGATAAACTGATCAACATCTTGCATAGTGACAAAACGGACTTGATTATACTTGTTAATTACCGAACGAATAAATAAGTCTATTTGCTTTAAATGCTCATTTCTTAAAATTTTCGGATGACAGATTATCGACAAAAATAACTCATTTCTATAACAATCATTCTTACCCAGATATTCGTCCAGAATCCTGAGCAGAACCTCTGCACAATAACTGTCAAAACTAAAGGTTAATGTGGAGTTTACTTTATGAAAAAATCTCTCTATCCGATTATCGGGCTTCAATGCTATAAATGAGATCGGCATATATCCCCCTCGCGAGGGTTCAGAGATAATGAATGATCGCTTATTCTTTCTTGCCAAAAGCCTAGATCGTACAGGACTGCTTAGTGATCCAATTGGAACCTCAAAAATATTTTGCTGATAGTCTTCTCTTGCTTCAATACTGATACCGGTATTAGGATCTATCCACCAGTTCAATATTTGGGGTACTTGCAGATAAGAATAGTATTGAGCGTCTGTATTTGCAAATACGCCTTTGATGATGGAAGAGTCAATATGAATACCATTTGTCCTCAGTGCCTCGATCAAATCCTTCTCCGGCTGAAGACAAAGCCCCCCTGCCCGGTATGCTATACAACGATAATCACTGTTTATTGAAGTCAAAAGATTGAGCAAATAATTTTTACCCTCTCGAATAATCGTATTAGCATTAATGAGGTTGGTGTTATCAAAGCCAAACGTGTGTATCCTGTAACTATTTTTATCAAACTGCCAGCATCCATTTATATAATCAGAATTGTACCAATGCGGATGTACATGTAATTGGACATCATGGCCAGAATTAATCAGACCTTGCAGCTGGTTTTCCATGGCATGAGGGTATTCCATCATGTGAAGCTCTTTGTATCTGAAAATTGAACAAACATCGGTAAAAAAAGTGGCTTTTACACTGTATTTATCTAATACTTCACAAAGTCGATTTGTTGGTTTGATTACCACTTCATCTTCAGACAAGTAATTATCGCCAAAATAAATCTCATGATCGCAAGTTATACAAAGATTGAGCATAATAATCTCCTTCAATATAACATTTATATATAATTTAGAAATCAATATCTAACTTTTCTTTTTATTTGGTCAGCATCTTTTGTATTCAATTTATTTATTTTTAATAATACTGCAATCGTTGGCAGGGTCATTGGGTGCAAAAATGTAAATGAAAAAATTTTCGGGAAAAAACAACATATGAAAAACAGATAACCAATTTTTTTCCAATTTGGATCTTGACATGACATTGCACTTTTCGCAAATAAAGCAAACAGAGAAATAATCAAGATGATACCAACGATTCCAAAATCAATAATTGCTTCCAAAATAAAATTATGCGAGTAATAATATTCACCTAAGGCTTTCGTTATAATGTACATATCTCCGCCCAGACCATACCCCAATATAGGCGATTGCAAGAAACCGTTCCATAAAGCTCCATATATATCTATTCTTTCTTTGGACAATGTCAGTCTGCTCTCTTCGAGCAACCACACCATTCTGCTTTGTATTCCTATGTGATCGATGAAGCTCTTCAGTAGGGTTAGTCCTTCGTCTGTAAAAATCAAGTAATACGTCACAGAAAAAATGACCGCTAAGAAACAGATCGCAATACATAATTTTTTTATACTAATTGCATTATAAAACAGAATTACTGTAATCATTGTCAGTAAAACTGCAATAATGGCGCCCCGCGTACCGATCATAATGATTGCGAATGCACAGAAAGCCAGCGTCACAAAATGATACCACTTTACTTTATCCACTGCCAAGATAGCTATAAACGCGAAAAAATAAAAGATAATATACGCTGTTGCCATATAATACTCAAATGCTTCAGAAGCACCCAGAAATGATTTTATGGATAATAATGAAAGTACTAAAGTAAAAGCAAACCACCAGAAAAGAATATATTTTGGTTCTTTGATTATTCCTGTCATACATATGCCTATTATACCAGCAAGCAGAAATGGCAAGAGATATTCGGATAAATACTGGCTTCCAGCAGGCAGAAGTAAACTAATCAAACTAACCAATAGCGCAGTTAAAATAAGCATCAGCAGTCTAAAATCAATCTTATTATACCCGCAGATGATTACACAGACAGTAGCAACATAGGCAGCAATATTAAAGACCTGTACAATAAAATGGGTATTATGCAAGAAGAAATAGATATTACACCAATATACCAATATCGCTGCAGCCCAAAAATCCAGACTGAAAACTGCTTCATTAATTTTTTCTTTATTGGTAAACATAGGAGATACCCTTCCATAAAGTATTATGATTATTTTGCAGCCAATGTTAGATAAACATCAATCAACTTCTTTGCTTCATTATCCCAATTCAGTATTTCAACTGTCTTTCGCGCATTGCTGCATAATTCCTCATATCGTTCTGCGTCCTCATACAGTTGTAATACTGCCTTAGCAAGACATTCCGGCGAATTCTCTTCTAAAATAACTCCAAAGCGGTACTTTTCATTCAAATAACGGTGTTCCGGAACATCGGACATAATTACCGGCAGCCCGGCATTTAAATACTCGAATAACTTATTCGATACAGTAAATATAAAATTCTTGTTTATCGGTTCCGTTATCGCTACCCCCACATGTGATGCTGATGCCGCAGCAATCAGTTCTGTTACATCTACCGGTGGATCAAATCGCAAATTGTCACTGACTGGCCCAGAGGCTGCCAGTTCACGCAATTCTTGCTCGATACTGCCATATCCGCGAAGAATGAATTGAATCCCTACATGATCTCTTAAAATCTTCGCAGCCCTAACCATCGCCTCATAACCACGGCCCTTATAAAACTTGCCATGACATACAATTTCAAATTTATCCTCTGTTTTCGGTTTGAGCTGGGAGGAATCTGTTAAACAAGCAGCGTTTGTCACTACCATTGGCTTTTCTATATTATACATTGTTACAAATTCTGAAGCCGCGGCATTGCTAACAGATATCACTTGGTCTACTCGTTTAATGATAAATCTTTCAATTGATTTCCAAACAAATTTTCTTAATATACCATTACAATTGCTCGTGTTTTCAGTGAAAATCTCGTGGCTATCATACACTACTTTACAGCCTAGTTTTTTAGATGCAAGATACGCTGCCGGCAGAGCATTTAGATCATTTGCGTGAATCACATCGGGATTAACAGAAATGCAGCTTTCAAATAACCCTTTATGCAGCCGATAGGTACGTTTTATTTTCGTGAAAACAGATGCATTTGGACGGGTATAGCTTTCATCCATCTCAACATATACCGTATTAAAAGGTAAAACAGCTACTTTTTCCTGTTTATATTCAGTATCTTTTGCTCCGACAACCCATGTGTCTAACCCCAAACGCACACAAGATGTGGCTTCTCTCCGAACACGAGGATCATACCAAATACTATTTAATACAACCATACATACCTTAGTCAATTTTTTCTCCTCACACCCTAAATTATTTCATATACTTTTACTGACAATACTACTTACCGCGCGAGATTGTCATTTTGTTCTAGTAATGCATGATGCTCACATATTTGTTCTTCAGAAAATCGCATTTTTAATACTTTTGCGGGGATCCCACCCACAAAAGTATATGGCGGAACATCTTTTGTGACAACGCTGCCGGCAGCAATAACACTCCCCCTACCGACATGTATACCTTTCAATATCACTGAATTTGTGCCTATCCATACATCATCCTCGATGATAATGTCCTTATCATCCTCAGGTCTTTTCTCATTATTTCCTATTTCATCCATATACCTTCCAATAATATCAGTTCGATGGCCACCTGTAATAACAAAGACATGTGGCCCAAACATTACATGATTCCCAATATAAATATGAGCGATCGCACAAATAAAACATGCATGATCGCCAATAAAGACATTATCACCAAGATGAATATGATTGTAATTAAAACTACCATTTCGGCCTATTCTGACATTATGGCCGCAATCCGCAAACATCGATTTAACAAATGGCATCATGATTATTTTCCACCATGCTTTTGATACCAATAAGAAAATTTTTGCTATTCTTCTCATCATTTTATGCAAACCTCATACTATTAAAATAATTAGAATAATTGGAGTAAAGTATAAATTTATCCATCTGATAGAGTTATAACCGTTTTCTATGATTCATATTTACCAATACTTCTACACGATCACCAATTTTTTGTTCCTCCGAACATAATAACTCAAAATTCTACCTATACATTATTTTCTAAATGAATTTCTAGATTATTTAAAGCAATATGAACAATTTTATTCCTTTCCCCACACAACCCGATTCACTATCTTGGTATGACTTTGGATCAATTTGACTACTTTTACTGATACGTTAGCATCAACATAATCCGTTGCCAATACCGTTGGCTCATTATTCTCCTGCATTGCTTTGGCCAATTCGATGGCTTGGTCAATATCATTGCTGGTTATGCCGCCGATAATGACTGTACCCTTATCCAAAACTTCCGGTCTTTCTGTGGACGTGCGGAGTAAAATGCCGGCAAAGCCCAGTATAGCACTTTCTTCTGATAGTGTCCCACTGTCGGACAGTACGCAAAATGAATTTTTCTGCAGCTTATTGTAATCTAAAAAACCAAAAGGCTTGACACTATGTACTAACGGATGAAAAGTAAACTTGCGTTCTTCGATGAATTTCCTGCTGCGCGGGTGGGTTGAGTAAATCACCGGCATTCCATAGCGTTCCGCAGTGTTGTTGATAGCGGTCATCAAAGATAAAAAGTTTTGTTCCTGATCAATATTTTCTTCTCTGTGAGCGGAAACCAGAATATACTTCCCTGATTCGAGGTTTAATTCTTCAAGCACATTACTGGCATCAATTTTTGACATATGTTCCTGCAGGACTTCCTGCATCGGAGAACCGGTGACAAAGATATGATCTTTACGAAATCCCTCAGATAATAAGTATCTGCGGGAATGCTCTGTATACGTTAAATTAATATCCGAGATGTGATCAACTATCTTCCGGTTGATTTCCTCCGGAACATTTTGATCGAAGCAGCGGTTGCCGGCTTCCATATGAAAGATTGGTATCTTCAATCGTTTTGCGGAAATTGCCGCCAATGCAGAGTTGGTATCTCCTAAGATCAATAAGGCATCCGGGTTTTCTTTTTGCAATACTTCATAGGACTTGGCAATGATGTTACCCATGGTCTCTCCAAGATCCTTACCGACACTGTCCAGATAATAGTCCGGCTCCCGCAGGCCCAGATCTTCAAAAAACACCTGATTCAATGTATAATCCCAATTTTGTCCGGTATGCACAAGCTTGTGGTCAAAATAACGGTCACAGGCTTTAATCACTGCTGACAGACGGATTATTTCAGGCCGTGTACCGAGGATTGTCATTAATTTTAGCTTTGCCATATCAGTTAAACCTCCAAATAAAAGGTATCAGGTCTTTCCTGGTTAAAGATCTCATCTGCCCAAAATAATGTAAGAACATCGGTATTTCCAACATTTTGGATTGAATGTGTGTAGCCTGGAGGAATGTCCAATACTTGAAGTCTATCCCCCGAAACGTTATATTCAATAACTTCCTGCCCGCTGATTTGTCTGAACCTGATGACTGCCTCACCCTCAATGACAAGAAACTTCTCCACCTTGGTATGATGCCAGTGGTTTCCACGTGTTATGCCAGGTTTTGTACGGGAAATAAAGATTTGCCCCATACTCGGTGACTTGAAAAATTCGGCGAGCCAGCCTCTTTGATCTTCTTTCATTTCCAAATCATAGCAAAAATCATCTTTCGCAAGATAAGAAAGATAGGTCGCATACAAAAAACGTTCAAAATCGCCTTCCAAGCTCGGCATAATCAGTGAATTCCGGCTTTCTTTAAAAGTATTCAACATATCAGCGAGCTGTCTTAATGTAGTAGAAAATGTTCTTGAGATAAAACAAAATCCGGTATCGATTCTGGATGCTGAACCGTTTAAAGCCCCGATAAACTCCTGTATAACATCATCGATATAGACAAGATTTAATTCCGTATCAGGATTATTAATTTGTATTGGAAGCCCGTGGGAGACGTTATAACACCAAGTCGCTACCACTGAATTATAGTTTGGGCGGCACCATTTGCCGAAAACATTCGGCAACCGGTAAACAAATACTTGAGCTCCAGTCTGCGCGCTATATTCAAACATCAGACTTTCTGCATCTTTCTTACTTTGGCCATATGGATTATCTAATACAGCCTGTGTAGACGATGTCATAAGTACTGGCGTGTTTAAGTCATTGTCTTTCAGAATCTCTAAAATCAATTCTGTAAAACCTTTATTTCCAGCATTAAATTCACTCACTTCAAGGGGCCTGTTGACTCCGGCCAGATGGAAAATGAAATCGGCCTCGCGTACAAAAGCCTTAAGTTCTTCCAAAGTATTTTCAATATCATATTTCAAAATCTCTGCATTTCCGTTCAGCGCAGTAATCAAATTCCCCCCAATAAAGCCGTTTGCCCCGGTAACAAGAACTTTTTTCACCCGTTTTTCCACTCCTTCAGCTCACTTTGGATATAGTCAAGACTTAAAAGCAGTTCTTTCACCGCAGGGATATCGAGACGCTGTGTGTTATGGGAATTGTATTCCAGACTGGCACTAAGGCTCTCATCCCCTGACTCAAAGTATTGATCGTAATTCAAAGTTCTCGTATCTGCCGGTATTCTGTAATAATCCCCAAGATCTTCTGCTTTAGCCATTTCCTCACGGGAGAGAAGTGTTTCATACACTTTCTCGCCATGCCGGGTCCCGATGATCTTAACTTCATTATTGGCTTGAAATATTTCTTTTACTGCGAGAACCAAATCAGCAATTGTTGAAGCGGGGGCCTTCTGAATAAATAAATCCCCCTGATTGGCGTGCTTAAATGCAAAAAGTACAAGTTCCACCGCATCATCGATCGACATCAAATAACGTGTCATATTGGAGTCTGTCACTGTCAGCGGACCGTCAGACTTTATTTGTTGGACGAATAGCGGTATGACCGATCCACGGGAAGCCATCACATTACCATATCGCGTACCGCAAATAATTGTTTTGGAAGAGTCAACTGTACGAGATTTTGCAACCATGATCTTTTCCATCATTGCTTTCGAAATACCCATAGCATTAATCGGATAGACCGCCTTATCCGTCGACAAGCAGATGACTTTTTTTACACCAAAGGCAATCGCTGCGTTTAAAACATTTTCTGTCCCTATCACATTTGTTTTTACCGCTTCCATTGGAAAGAACTCACAAGAAGGGACTTGCTTAAGAGCAGCAGCATGAAATATATAATCCACACCATGCATTGCCGCTGCAACACTTTGGTAATCCCTTACATCTCCTATAAAGAACTTCACCTTATCATTTTTTAGTTCTTTACGCATATCGTCCTGTTTTTTTTCATCGCGGGAAAAAATTCGTATTTCCCCTATGTCTGTATTTAAAAACCTTTTTAGGACAGCATTTCCGAAAGATCCGGTTCCTCCGGTAATTAACAAAATTCTGCCATTAAACATTTCTTTCAACTCCTACAAAATGTTCTATAATTTTATCCCTTGCCATATCCACGGAGAAATGATCCTGAACAAAACAATAGCCTGACATTCCCATTTTCTCTCTTAGCTTTCGACTTTCATATAGTCGATTAAAATTAGCAAGATAAGATTCTAAATCTCCAGTAATAGAACACAACCCTCCATCGGCATCCACAATTAATTCAAACAGATCATTTCCGGGATTAATCGATGCTAAAACAGGAAGTTTAGCACTCCAATACCCCATAAGCTTACCAGGAATATTATGTACTGTAAGACTCCGATTCAGATTGATGAGCCCAATATCACATTGTCTGACAAGGTCAGGATAATCTTCAGGACTAATAAATTCTTTAAACATTACATTCGGAAGATGCCCATATTTTTCTCTTAAATTCACGCTTTCACTACCGGAACCAACAATCAGAAAAACCGCATCCGACTTATCTTGGTTTCGTTCTATTAGTTCCCCAAGGAAAGTTAACTCCTGATATTTTCCAATATTTCCGGCATAAAGACAAATCATTCTTTTCTCGATTCCAAACTCATTGCGGAAATCTCTTTTTATTTCCTTCTGTTCGTAAGGCTCAACATCTATCCAATTATATTTGAGTTCAATTTTATCTTTGTAGCAACTGTAATCATCCGATAAAATCTTTAAGTCATTTGCAGACTGGACTCCAATGAAATCAGAAACCCGATAAAGTTCTTTCTCAATTTTTTTAAAGAAAGCAAAAACAAGCCCTTGCTTTATAGCCCCTACATCAACCGCACACTGGGGAAATACATCCCGAAGCACTAAATATATTTTCGAGCCATATCTTTTCTTGATTTTCTTCAGGGTTCTTTCCAATGTGATTGGCTGAGCATAACAAACAATGATATCTGGCTTTCTATCACTTAAATATTCCTTAAAACCTCTATAAAAGGAAGTTGGCAGTAAGATTTCGCTTAACCCCCTGCGAATTAGCCCAACTTTCTTTTTCTTTAAATTACCGACCCGTAATACACGTATTTCAGTTTCCGAGTCGATTGTTAACGATTCCTGGACAGCCATTCCCTCTATGTTCGTTTCTAATAACGTTAACACATCGACACTCATTCCCCGTTTAACAAAACTTAATGCCAAATCTCTCATTAATATTGCAGACGAGTTGGCATTCGGAACATAAACATCAGAAATAATTAATATATTCAAAGTGACCTCCAACATATGTATTCCGAAAAGGGGTTAATGCGCGCCCGAACGCTTAAATACCTTAAAAATTGTTTGAAAAATCACACCTATGTCAAAAAACGCACCTTGCTTTTGAATGTAGCTCAACTCCAAATAAATTCTTTCCGGGTAACCGATATCACTTCTGCCTGATACCTGCCAGACGCCGGTGATTCCAGGCTTCATCGATAAAAACAAATTTTTATTGTTCCCATACTCTTCAAGCTCCATCGGAACGATTGGCCGCGGCCCGACAACCGTCATATCCCCTTTTAAGACATTCCAAAACTGCGGCAGCTCATCCAAACTGCTTTTGCGTAAGAATTTACCTAGTTTTGTAATTCTCGGGTCTTCCCCTTCTGGAAGTTTGTAATCATTTTCCACGTACTTCTTAAATATTTCCGGATCTTTTTGCAGAACTTCCTCAGCATTCTTGCACATCGTACGGAATTTCACAATATCAAAAAGATCTCCGTTCCTCCCCAGTCTCCTTTGCTTAAAGGTTACCGGCTTCCCGTCAGAAATAAGTATTACTACACTGATAAAAATTGTAATGGGTGCTGTAACAATTAATGCAAATAACGAAAACAATATATCGAAAGCTCTTTTCCAGATTGGAAACGTTTTTTCAATACTATTAATCTCATTCCAAGTTGAAACCTGTGTAGCAACCTTACTTTCCACCTTAACTTTACTCCCCTTCAAATAACATATTCAAATTGGTTATATCTTTCATATTTATCCTCGAAAACCCTTTGGATGTTTTCTATGCCATTCCCAAGCGCTGCCTATAACCGTTTCCAATTCACTATAACACGAAGTCCACTCAAGTTCTGTCTTGATTTTATCAACTTTTGCAATTAATTGATCGGGATCCCCATGCCGGCGCGGGGCAACAATCGTTTTTATTTCTTTCCCCGTTATTCTTCTAGCCGTCTCAATGACTTCTGAAACAGAGTAGCCGTCTCCTGTCCCGACATTATATATGACACTTTTTTTGTTTTTCTCAAGAGCATTTAATGCTGCAATATGTGCCTCAGCAAGATCCAGAACGTGAATATAATCACGGATACACGTTCCGTCAGGCGTATCATAATCATTCCCAAAAATACTAATTGCATCTCTCTGGCCTAAAGCAGTTTTTAAAACCAGCGGGATTAGATGCGTCTCTACCTCATGGTCTTCTCCAATTGAGCCATCAAGCATAGCCCCTGCTGCATTAAAATATCGTAAGGCGATCCATTTCAGACCATAGGATAATTCCATCCAATAAAGCATCTGTTCAATCATTAATTTTGAAACCCCATATGGATTTAAGGGCTGAGGCAAGGCAGTCTCTGGAATTGGTACGGTTTGAGGAATGCCATAAGTCGCTGCTGTAGAAGAGAACACAACTTTATCCACACCGCCCATAAGGAGTGATGCAATGAAACGATTCGTTTTTGCTACATTTTCTGTGAAATAAAAATCTGGATGCTTCATAGAGTCACTAACAATGCTGCAGGCAGCAAAGTGGATGACTGCTTCAATATTTTCATTTTTTACAATATTAAGAACAAAACTTCGATCAGCGATATCTCCATGGTAATACTTAACATCCGACCCTAAAGACTTCAAATTCCCCGTAATCAGACTGTCTAGAACGACGACCGAGAAGCCTTTTTCCTGCAATACCTTAACAGTATGACTGCCAATATAGCCGGCACCGCCGGTGACTAATATGTTATTGATCAAAAATTTCACACTCCATCAGATTGGCTCTTTATTCGCATTTTTGCTCTTCATTCACTTGTTTTTCAGCTACTTTTCGACAGCTAATGAAAAATTTCCTTCTTCTTGCGAAAATATTTTGTATGATATTTCCAATCGTTCATTTAATTACATGAATACTAGAAAATTTGCTTGTCAAAAATAAACATCTCAAGTATTCCAAATATATAAGCTTTCTGAATTAAATGCAAATGGATATAAATAATATACCATTTACATAATAATATGGGCAACATATATAAACCAGAAGCAGGGTATACTCAGCTGCGAATCGAAGAAAGTCTTAGAGCTTTGATAAACGGCAAAAACACGGCAAGAATTCGGAAATCAATAAAATAAAGAAAACACCTTAATGGTGTTTGGCAAAATGGGTCTTTAGTGAACCCTACTATACCAAGGTATAGGCGTTTTGTTTAATAGGCCTTCAGCGCGGTTAATATGCTCCTTGTGCAACCTTCAAGATGTTTCCGGTATTAGGAGAAACATAGTCAGCATCGCATCCTAGGCCAAAATAAAAGTGCCCATTCAGTTCTTCAAATGATCTGGCAAAGGTATCGGTATTGAATCTAAATACCTCAGTCCAATTTTCGAGGTCACTCGATTTGTAAATGATATTGGTGTAATTTTTGGATGCGGTTTTGATAAAAGTTAAGACGTAAATTGAAGAATCTCTATTCAGAATATCTGCCGGAACCGCCGAAGTCTCAGGGAAAACAATTTTTCTTGATTTATCCAACGAAATGGCAGCATACATCGAATTCGGCTTCCAATTCGAAGCGATCCTGTTTTGACAAATAAATACGAGCTGATTATGAAATACAATGTTCTTTTTGAGGTAGTAACCATACCGAAGGTCTATTCCAGGTGCAAAATATTTTGAGTAAAGTTGTATTTGCGCATTATCACCATCTATCTCCACAAATCTGGCATAGTTCCCACTGTTTCCTGCAAGCTCCGCTGGGGATAAAAAAAGCATTCTTCCTGCGGCATAGAGCTTTCCACCCAATTCAAATAACGATATCCCCCAATTTCCTGTAAACAGCCAGTTTGATGCATTGCCCGGGACTTGGCTTTGCCATGAAACCCCCATATCTTCTGATACTAAGACCTCTCCCCAACATGTTCCTGTTGTACCTGTGACCGTATAAAGTTTACCATGAAAGTAAGCGATATCAAAAACATGAGCTGCCTGAGGAACCGTTCTGTATTTTATCCAGCTATTATTACTTCCTATGGCATAAATATTTCCAAAATTCCAGTCGTCTCTGGCGTCTATCCCTGGAATGAATAGCTTACCATTAACTACTCTGAATACGTTTATTTCTTCTTCATCCACAGTAAAATGCGTCACAAATTTACTTGTTGCAGGGTCAAAATAAATAACTGGAATTGGGCCTGAGCTTGTATTAAAATCTCCATGCCCTAGATATATATGCCCGTTAAAGACTTGCATATCCCAGACATTTTTTGCAAAGGTTGATTTTGTGAACGGACTGCCCAATATTTGGACATTACTCGTAACATCCATAGGATAACCTTCCTTATTATATATTTATTACATTATATGGTATGATTTCCAGCTTGTTCTACATTGAGATGACTAACAAATTGATTCTGCCGGTTACTGCATTTTTTTAAATGGCAACTGCAAAGCTATGGCTATGGGGTAGACGAAAAATATTTATGAAATTAGATAATTCCATCCTTGCCAAATTGAATTCCATGTATTATTCTTATTATATATAAATGTCTATTTTTACAATTACACAGTAATCATTTGTCATTAACAATTTGTTAATTTTCGTTTAAGCTGTTTTTACTTAGAGAGGATGATCCGAATGAAAAAAAACTATGTCAAACCTGAAGGTGCGATTACTTCATTACGACCGGAAGAAAGATTTGCCGGAGGTTCCTTTTCCACGGAAGACTCAAAGAAATTAGCAGAAGATACTTTTGGTAAGATTTTATCTGCGATTGGTCTTGGCGACGGTATCAAAGGTTTTTAATATCCGTATTGTAAAGTAATATTTTAAGAGCCTGACAGAATGCCAGGCTCTTGTGTTATTTATAGGATCGGAGATTTGCTTGATGCGCTATGATATCGCGGGATTGATTATCGACTTTCAAACTGATTTAAAAAACATGCCCGAAGAATTTACGTTTTACGTATCTGAATCTGATGGAGCTGCGGACTGCGAGGTGGATTTCCTGCAATGTTCCGAGGTGTCCCCTCCTCAGGGAAGGTTTCTATATGAAGACGGTTTAAAATGGTATACTCACGATGAAAATGAAGATGGATTTTCCGTTTATCTTTCCACCCCGCTCTACCCTTTCGGGCCTGTCTGCAAATTAACGGCTGCAGAGGACTGGCGGCAGGTATCTATCGAATACATCAAGGATCTCTCCGACCAGCAGCTTGCAGTTTTTAAGTTTTTCAGCAATATTGTGATCCGCAATCTGATTCTACTCCATCAAGGGATTATTCTCCATGCTTCCGCGATCAAGTGGCAGGATAAAGGAATTGCATTTACCGCTCCGTCCGGAACCGGAAAATCGACCCAAGCTCAGCTGTGGGAAGCCTATAGGGGGGCTGCTGTCATCAATGATGACACCCCGATATTGAAACGATCTGTAGATAAAATCACCATCCATGGCACTCCCTGGTGCGGTTCGAGCCATAAACATCGGAATAACAGCGCCCCGCTGCAGGCGATATTTGTACTTGAACAAAGTGAGGAGAACAGGCTGCGCAGGCTCCGGGAGCCGGAATTATCCTCCTGCCTGCTGCCCCGCTTTCTTTTGCCTTACCATGACCGGCGTTCAATGGATCTGGCACTCGATCACATCGCCTGCATCATGGCTTCTACCCCTATCTACCTTTTGCAATGCCGACCGGATCAAGAAGCCGTCGACCTTGTGCATAAAGTTATTTTGAATGAATTGGACGCAGGATAATATTCAATATTTTAACAATAATCGGTATACGATCAATGATTTTTAGGATCAAGGGTCTAGCAGGACGCATTACCATCCATATCTGGGATATAAACCGATATCCAAACGAATTGCATTCAATTGTTTTTCCCTTTCTGATCACTGAAATAGCAACTCCCAGAACATTATCTTGATTTATTGGACCTTCAATCCATGTCTGAGCATCACCAAACATATAGTAATTATTTAGGTTAACATGATGGATCCGATGCAAGACATGGGTCCCATCTTGTCGGACATATAGGACAATATCACCTCGTCGAAGTTTCTTACCTGTGACATCCGCCAGAAGCACTTCGTCCCTTCTCCCTACAAGCAAAGGATACATACTTAACCCTTCAATAGGCAATCTCAGCAGATGCCCTTCAGCTAAAATAGGCAGCAACGCATTTGACCATACAATAGCCGGAATAAAATTTCGGTTTATTGTTTTTTCAGGCATTCCTTCACCAACTCTACTGATTCTTGGTTTGGCAGACAATTCAATAGATAACAACTAACTTTTCCTACAATTCTTTGAATCGTATCTAAGTATTGATCCATCAATCTTTGGTTCCAAGGCAAAAGAAAACATCTTGCGGTAAGCCGCAGAAATGCTTCCTGAAAATCAAGCTTTATAATACTGTTCTCTTGAGACTGCTGAAGAAATACGATTGCCCCAAGAGGGACGCTGGCATTGATAAATTGACCCGATGTACCGCACCATGGAAGGCCATAGACTACCGGAGTATCATTATTAATCCTACAGGCAGTAACATCCCCATCCAAAACCGGTGTTTGATACATTTGCTGCCATAAGAGGGTATGTGTAGTTTTTCCGGTATCTGAAGGCGCAGGGAATACAATCCCCTTATCCTGCCAGATAATAGTGCTGGAATGAATAATTAAACCATTTTTTTGTGCCAATGCTCCAACTAGTAAATCGCGTAAAGATGCTAAAATTCCATTTTTAACTTTTTGAATAATCTCTTCATTATTTGGATTATTATACTCCGAATTAATATATATTTTATACGTTGACCAATCCTTAGATGTTATGCTGTAAGCTTTTCTATCTCCGCTAATATTTAAGATATTTCCGTTTATTTCATATATTTTATTCTTAGGTGTTTCCATGATCAATTGAGCCCCTTCAACAGAAATATCCTGATGTTCCTGAAAAATAACCTGGCATTCGATATCAGGTTCTCCCTCTTTAGTCGTAAATAATTTAAAGTTTTCATGTATTGCCCAATCAGGAGCCAATATATTTATTATTAAATCTCCAATAGAGAACTTTGGCATCATTTATCCCCTTGTAATTAAAAAAGACACACAATGTGTGCCTTTTTTGTTATTGATTTATTTTGGTCCTTTTTGTTCACCAAATGCAGCATAAGATGAACCAGTTGGAGTCCAATCCGTAACATTGTCAATGCAGCCTACACCAGCATTTCCCTTGTTACAATCAGCAAATACACTTTCAAACTGAGCATACTCCTTGGCATCAAGCATTGGCTTAGTATATTCTTTTTTCATAGAAAACACCTCACAAAAAACATATAACTAAATTCAAACTATCATATAATCCAAATTCTGTCTAGTCCTATTTTAATTTTTTACGTCGTTTCGACCGCTCTTGTGCAATTTCACAAATGTATGATGAAATTTTGTAAAAAGAACCTGACTCTGATTGAAGAATTGCTGGACAGTTGGAGCATTGTCCATTTACATATTCACACTTCATACATTCCTGTGGGAGTTTTATCTTCTCAAACAAAGTTGGCAACCGGTCCCAAGCAGATTGAAACCCCTCTTTAAAAGGTAATGTGTAAGGACTGGTGAACGAACCACATGGAAGCATTTTCCCATCCCAGGTAATCCAGTACATTGATTTTGCTGCAAGACAAGTAAGAATTTGAGGAGGAAGATGAGAATGCTCTAGTGCATGAATATAATTATCAGTATCCATATTTTTTTCCAAAGCAAATTCTGTTTCACTATTTAGAGATCGATAATATTCCCCGTTCTCTTCAGCTAAATCAAATAACTGAGCTGGTGTTAGTCTGCAGTTTTCTGCATCGGAACAAGCTCCACGCACAGCCTTATTCACTTTTGTATTAATAGCAAAGCGTCTGGTGTAACGGTTAGCTATCTTACGAAGGGCATTTAATTCATGCCGATTGTCCTTAATAAAAGTTGTACGAACTTCGAGAACCGTTGGGATATCTGCTAACATTTCCAGACCGCTTATTGTATTGTAAAATGCTTCCCGGTTGCCGCAAATAGACTGATATGTTTCGGGAGTAGCCCCGTACAATGTTACATTTGTCGCAGTAGGTGGATATTTCTTAAAAAGTTTAAGTATTTCACTATTGATAAGTGTTGCATTGGTATTTAACGTAATAATAAATCCCATCATGGTCAACGCTGAATATATCTCTGCAAAATCAGGGCGCAATAGTGGTTCCCCGCCGGTAATCAATAGGTTTAGTGTTCCAGCTTGAATGGCTTCTTTTCCAAGGGTAATCCACTCATCAGCGGTCTTTTCCCTGCCGATAAGATCTATCTGCGCTTTATCCAAGCGTATATAGCACATTTTACACTTTAGATTACATCGAGCCGTTAATTCAAAAGTCCCACCCAAAGGTACATGTCTTTGGGCAGCATATCCTGCCAGGGTCATTTCCGAGCTTTCCCACTTCCGGGCAATCTCGTTATTATTATTCTCCATATTTATTCCTCCAGCACTCCGCTTTCACGGGCACTCTGAATAAAATCATCCAGGTCCGCTTTGGCTGTGACCTCATCGATTTCATATTCATCCAAAATAGAAGTCAACAATTGATTGTAAGATATATCTTCGGTCAGACACCGCCAAATAAAATTCCCTGTATCGTTAAGCGTCATAATCCCCTTGAATTCAATAACACGTTCCCCGACTGGAACGACAATATAACAATCGGCAATTTCTCTGACCAAATACCCTTCTTTGGTTTTCATAATGCTTATCCTCTTCCCTATCATTTAATAGTAAAATTTCTTTATTTATATTTTCTATAATTTATTGTATTATAACATAAGAATTATATCTGGAAATAGTTATTTAAAACAATGTCATAATGGTTCATCAAGACCTGAAAACGATATATCTTGAAAGGTAAAAAAGGGGAGGAAAAAATGAAAAAACTAACAGGCCTCTTATTAATCATCGGAATGTTTTTTATTGCCGGTTGTGCCAATATTCCCAGCCCGGAATCAACGGTAACCTCCTTTATTGAGGCCGGCAAGAAGTTTGACTTACCCCAAATGGCTTCGATAGTGGATCCAACAGACTCAAACAGTAAAACAAAAATTTTAGATCTCATGAGGGATGGCGAAGACGGTAAAAGCCAGTCTCAAAAATATTTTTTGGACTATTTCCAAGAAAACGCGGCGAAAATTACATACACTGTAAAGGAGCCGAAAATAGAAAATGATCAAGCTACCCTCACTGTTGATATAAAGTATATGAACGGCGAACCCCTTCTTAAGGCAGTGCTGCAGGATGTATTTACTGAAGCTTTTACTTCAGCCATCACAGGTTCTGAGATAAAGGACGAAGAAATAGAACAAATGCTGATGTCTGCCATGCAAAAACACAAGGCGACTATTCAAGAATCTTATGTGGAAAAATCTATCAATGTTCAATTAATCAAAGTTAATCGCCACTGGTATATCTCCCAACCAAGTGATGAGCTCTTAGATGTTTTTCTGTCTAATTTCATTTTGGTTACCAAGGAATTAAACAAGAATATCAATTCATCTTCTGATGGTGCCGGTCAGGGAACAAACAGCTTCATGGAACAAGCTAAAAAAGAGAACTTGACTATTATCCCCAAAGCTGTTGGCGATGAAATCATCCTTACCTCGATTAAACTCAGAGTGAATCATGTAGAAGAAAAACAAACAATCAGCTCAAAATATAGTTATGACAGAGCCGCCAAAGATGGCGCGAAGTTCGTGATCATTAATGCCGACGTCACCAACATGACTAACAAAGCATTCACCTTTCCGCCTGATTTAATCGTGGTCGATCATAAAAACCGCGAGTATAAGACCTATGCCGACAGCACGAATACCATTGACAATTATCTGGATTACCGGGAACTTTCTCCGGGCATCACAGAAAATGGGAATTGGGTATACGAATTGCCAGCAGACGCTGAAAGTTATAAGCTTTACGTTAAAAAATCAGGAACCAGAGAGCTTTATGAGATTTTATTGAAATAAGGTTGAATCAAGCCAAATTCTGACTTTAGCAAAATGTGATTGCTTTTCTCTGGTATATACGATTTCTTAAGTTTTTTAGAGGCCCTCAGAAGGGCCTCATTTTTCTTTTTGGCTATACTGCATTTACGCCATACATACAGGTTGCTGAACGAGCCAGTTATCTGTCAGCCCATTAAACTTGGTTCGTAAACTGGGTTTCTAGCGAAGTTACATTGCTACAGTTCTTCCAGTTTCAACCCAGTTTGTTCCATCGGTACAGACGAAATTAACCACAAAAACTTTCGATGTGGTTGCACCAGTTGCTAATGTTCCCGTTGTCTTGAAGTTTGTCCCCCAGGTTAAGGTATATGATGTTGTCCCGCTAGTGGTAATAATAAAGCTGCATCTTTTCCCGGCGTAGCCACCTGATGCATTAAAGGTACACGTGCCGCCAGGAGTTATTGTGAAAACCTCGGAATCGGTCATTGTTACAGCAATTGTTCCGGAAGTTGCTAGAGCTATCGGGCTATTGCCTTTGTATTGGCTAAAATAAACAGAATTATTAAGTTTCTTCAGTACGGGGTTTCCTTGTGTGTTTACCTGGAAATAATCGCTTCCAATAAATAAATCTGAGCTATAGAAATCGACATAAATTCCTGCGCCAGCAATTTGAGTACTAGCACCATAGAATCGCCTAAGCGTAGGCGATCCTGTTTTAGTATTGTTTCGCATTAGTACTGATTTGATAAATATTTTGGCATCGGTATCAATTTTAATAAAACTGTAATCGGAAAAATTTGAGATATCAAAGGTATTAAATACAGCAGTTATAACATCGAAACAGATTGTGCCGCCACCTACATAGATCATTCCGTTATAATCAACATTAGCAACATAACCTTCAAAATGGAGGCTGTTAAATTTTAGATTGTCGCAGACTACAGTTACCAATCCTTGGTCATAATAACCATGTTCTATATTAAGCTGACCTATGATACCATCAGTATACCCCCTAAGATAAACACCACAATCAGCAGATAGTTTTGTTCCAGCGTTGTAATCGTCCCAGTTTACCAGATACACATTTGAAATATAGCAACCGGTATTTCCAAGACCTCCAAGCCATAATCCTGAATGATTAAATCTGGTTATTCTAAGATCACGGATTGTCGTACTAAAAACATTGTAGTTGTTACTATCACTGTTAAATATTCCGTCTGAGTTATTTTCAAGGTAGAGCCGTTCGATTACTGAACCATCCTGAACAGTTGATCCAACTTCAAGACCAGTAGCTAAAGGTGATGATGGTAGACTACTATGTCCAATATATAAATCAGCAATATGGCAAACGCCGCCGATATAAACAACTGGTTTTGTTAAAGTATCTTGAATAATTTTAGAAGTCAACCTGTCTGCGCCAAGTACGGTTTTTCCTTCAAAATTTAAAGTATCTGTAATTTTAAAAGTTGTGTTAGCTGGCATAAATAGACAATCGTAATTTGTAAGTATTGTAGCTAGTACAGCATAATCATCTGTTACGCCATCGCCGATTGCCGCAGTTAAGGGAGATGGTGGATATAAAGGGTTGATGCCACGACTATTTGAAATAGATGATGCCTCGTTTGCCTTTGCAAGCGAAATAATATTCATTTTTATGCCACCACCCTTCCTTTAGCGGTTACATTTCCACCTGCTACAGCCTGTAAATCCACGAAGACGGAGGATAAACCAGTAATATCAAACTGCCAGATTTCGCCCGTTCCTGTCGTACTAGAACCAGTGGACAGATCAGATAATCTTACACCCATAATCGCCCTGTCTGTTCCGCTTGGGCCTCTTCCGATGAAGGCAATGGTTCTGGATGTTGATGTGCCGTATATCTCAACCGTTAAAGTCTTGTATCCACCGACCGTTAGAATTGTTCCGTCTGCCGCTACTATTGCAGCATTGTGGAAGGTTACATCGTTCGCTAAACTCCCAATTATCGAAACCCCATTATTTCCAGAGTCTATTCCGACTTTCCCAATTATATTTGACCCCGTTGGAAGTGAATCAGTTACCATAACTGGCATAGGATTAAGGTACCAAGATGAACCGTCAAAAATGAATACTTTCTTTGTATCAAGTTCGATAAATTTCGAGCCTGTTGTAACGTTAGTAGGTTTTGTGTCAGAAGATAATCCTAGAAATTCCCTGGTAATCTGTGTGATTGACATTTGAATTTACGCCTCTCTTTCTTTTTTTAAAGTTAGAAAATGATACTTTTTTTAATTTGAACTTCCAATAAGATAATCCCCCCCTTGTTTTTTGGTGACGACTATAGGTTAAGTATAATTTCTTCAGCCTTAAATAATCGGCAAAAACTCGGCAAAAATTCGGAAATATTTAAGCCCCCTAATGATAGAGGGCATTTGGATGCAAACTGGGTTTTTGCTGGTTTTCTAATGATCATAGGAATTATGAAGCAAATAATACAGGTAATAGAACTTTTTCCCTTCATCAGACCGGTGCTTCCGGAGATCAATCCGAAAATTTCTATGCTGGTGTCTGCCATGCAAAAATACCAGAAAACAATTCAGGAATCTTATGTGGAAAAATCAATCGATGTTCAATTGATTAAAGTTGACCGCCAATGGTATATTATCTGGATTACCGGGAACTTTCTCCGGGTATCACAGAAAATGGGAATTGGGTATACGAATTGCCAGCAGACGCTGAAAGTTATAAGCTTTACGTTAAAAAATCAGGAACCAAGGAGCTTTATGAGATACGATTAAAATAAAACATTCTCATAAGGACAAGCTGAACCAGGGTGACGTTACCTCAAAAAAATTAAAACGCAGCTGTGTGTATTTCAGGCTGCGTCCCTACTTGTTGTTATTCAAATCTATTCAGCAGATCTTCAAGCTGTCTCATTAAATCCGGAATTTCTTTTTGCGATAAATTCCAAATAAGCTCCATTCTTAATTCACCATATCCATGTGCTACGATGTTTCTAAGATCAATAATCTTTCTCCACTGAATATCCTTGTACTCCGTCCACAACTCTCTTGTCAGGGCATTAGCATGCTCACCTATATTAAGAAGCGACATTGCCGTTGCCTTCTGGAAAATATCGCTTTTGAGAAACCCTTTTTCACCGATTTCATTTGTATACCGTATAACATCTTTGCATTCGGATATGATTTTTTTCAGTAGTTGAATATCCCTATGCTTCATAGATTCTTACCTTTTTGTCAATAGTGATGTAGCTATTCTCTTTAAGAGGTCCGGCAACTACATCCACTTTGGTGTTCAATATATCCTGAATATCGAGCTTAAGTCCTGACACATCAAATAAACTTGCAACTTTTTCATCAAAGTATACAAGCAGGTCTACGTCCGAATCGTCTGTAGCCTCATCATTTGCATATGAGCCAAATAAATCAATATAAAGTACCGGATATGCAGATGCAACCTGACTAACTACCTCTTTTATATCTGTAATAGTCACGCTCATCACCTCTGTATTTTATGGTAATGCTTTCTTTGATTCAATTATATCCTAATAATTGCCAACAGTCAAAAAGTCCATAATTAAGGCCATTGATGACAATCAATATCAGGAATTAATAAACCAGTTAAATAATTTGCTCACTTTCCCACCAGAATAAATTAATAATTTTTATTCCACAACGTATCCCTCGTCCACTGAATCAGAGACTCATAGACATTGTTCTTATAAGCGACAAAGGTATCCGGATCGTCCGCACCGATCTGCTCCAGCTCCCACTTCAGTTCCTTAATGGTTCTTTCCAGGTTCTCGTAAAGAAAAGCGATTTTATTGGACTTCACCTTGACAGAAGCGCTGTCGAGGTCCTTTCTCAGCCGGTCGACGAAGCCGTAAGATGTGCTTTTTTTGAGCGAATCCAGCTCATTCTGCTGCTTACCGCTCTTTTTTTCGAGCTCGATATTGGCATTATACAACGCTTGCGCATTCTTGCTCAGATTGGTGTTCGCCTTGGTCAGCCGTTCGTTCTTCTCCTTTTCGTCATCCAGGGCTTGCCGGAGTTCCGCTTTCTGCTCCAAGGCCTTATTCTTTTCCTGCTCTGCCTGGGTCCGTTCATCAACCGCCTTTTGCAATTCACGGGTAGACATGTCTACGATATCAATTTCTGCGATGAACGCTTTCCGTTCCTCCTCCGGGACGCCTAAGAGGATGTATGCCTGCGTATAGCTTAGATTCGGAATTTCCTGCGATTGTTCGCCGGCGCTCTGGGCAAGGGGCTGCTTGTCGCCGTAAGCTTGGTAGAGACGCATCATTTTTTCGGCCGTGCTCTGGGAGTAGTTGACCGACTCCTTCAGCCATTTGCCCCATCCCCCATAGGGGATCAGCTTCTTGGCCTCCGTCAGCCGCCGCCCAATCTCGATGGTATTGGTAAGCACGATATGATTGGTCTGGTATTTGATCAGGTTAATCTCAGCCGCGATTAAATGCGGCGTACGTTCTATCATCACATCGTTCATGTCTATCAAATGGCTCATGACAGCTTCAGGTCCTCGCTTTCAATTTCTCCTCACTTACAGAATATGAGGACAGGCTTACAAATGTGAAAAACCTCCTATAACAGGGTTGTCCAAGAATCTGAGGCGCCTCAGATTCTTGGACAACTCCGGCCGGCGGCTGATATTAAGGTTAGAGCAGAAGTGTCACTTTTTTAATATATGCCTCCGGGGGTAACCGCCGGATATACTTCACCATAAACTATATTAGACAAGCCGTACAAGCCCGGCCTGTCAATCCTGAGGAAAGGAGCTGAGGGCAATGGCAGCGATAGCGGTCTCTCTAAATTCGATACTTGCTGCGCGCTACCAGACCGGGGGGACTACACCCGCCGGCGACCCGGAGATCAAAAAGAAAAGCATCAATTATGTGAAGCCTGATGCCGCGGTGCAGGACCTCTTCGATGTGATAACAGCCTTATACGGTCTGAGCCAGAATCCGGTATCGAATGTGCTGCTGCAGAAGAATTACGAATTGATTGACGAAGAATAAACACGCGCAAAATCTGCGGGAAAGGAGGTGAAAGCATGGCTATTGTAAACAATAAATTTGTCAGATTAACCTTCCTGACCGCCGGTGGTAAAACGTTTGCCATCACGGTGCCCAATCCAAGGGCAGATATGACCAAGGCTGAGGCTGAGGCCGTGATGGATATGATCATTGCCCGCAATATTTTTAATACGCCCAGCGGTGAGCTTAGCTTAAAGCGAGATATCAGGGCGTTTGATAACACCACCAACGATCTTTTCGATCCGGTGGTTTAAGCGCTAAAATAGGAGCTATCAAAAATACTGAAAACCGGTGAGCCAAAACGAAGTGAATTCTAACTGCGACAAGCGAAGGGCTGGGGATACCACCAGCCCTTCCTCATCAAACTTATCCCGACTTTTGATTTTCCCTCAAGCGGCTGTTGTGAGAATCATGTAAGTTAAAATCATACTAATTGTAAAACTTTTGAAATTCAAAAAATCATTCTGCATTTTTTTTATACACTGCATGCACTTCCAGGTCAATCGAAGCGAACTTGGTACCATTATGGAGTTTAAAATGATCCGACCAAAAAAATTACTAAATATTTGAAAAAATATTACGATATATTAGTTACAGCTTGTTTTTTCGTTTTAAACAGTTTTTATAGGAGATTAGGAGTATGAAACCAGATCAGGAATGGTTAAAAACGACGTTAGAATCGATCAGTGACGCTGTTATCTTGACGGATATTGAAGGCAATATACGATTATTAAGCCAGAAGGCCGAATTGCTTACCGGCTGGACGAGCGAAGAAGCACTTCACAAACCGCTGACTGAGGTATTTCAGCTTTTGAACGCAGACACCCATGAAGTGCTTGGCGGCAGCATGCTGAGTGTGCTTAAAACAGGCAAAAATGTTGTATTTGACAAAAATGCTGTCTTGCTCTCTAAAACGGGTGAAAAACGTCCGGTCAAGAGTAAGTCCAAACCGGTGAAGGACAAAGACAACTGCATCCAAGGTATCGTACTTGTATTTAAAGAACTGGCCAGGAAAAACAAAAAACTTGCCAAAGCTGAATTCTTAAGCTTTCACGATCCGCTTACGGGCTTATACAACCGTAAGTTTTTTGAGGAAGAATTTAAAAGACTGAATACGGAAAGAAATTTGCCGATCTCTCTGGCCATCATTGACATTGATTACCTGGACGAGGTAAAGAAATCCTTCGGCAATGCCGAAGGAGACAACCTAATCAAAAGAGTCGCTGAAATAATTAAACAGGAATGCCGTGTTGACGATATCGTTGCCAGAGTCAGTGAAAATGAATTTATGATCTTGCTGCCAAAGACTAACTCCAAACAGGCCGATATTCTTGTGAACCGGATTAATGACTTGGTTGATAAGGAAAAATTAGGCGCCCTGAACCTTCCTTTATCTTTCGGCTGTGAACCAACAAAGAAGAAAGAAAATGAAATTGCCCTCATCTATAAAGAAGCTGCAGAAAAAACTCCTCCGCTTAAGAGCACAGCCAAAAACCTACCGACCAATGTTTTGATCGAAATCATCATGGAAACTCTGTACCATAAGAACGATATGGAAGAAAAAGAATCCGCCCAAGTAAGTAAGTTTTGTGCCGAAATCGGTCAAACCCTGGAATTGAGCGAGAAAAACATTGAAAATCTTGAGATGTTCGGACTCATCAGAAACATTGGCAAGGTCAGCCTTGACAGCAGGATTCTTCACAAACCGGACAAGCTGACTGATTCCGAGATGGCGGAAATTAAGCGTCATCCGGAGCTCGGCCATGAAATCCTCAGCACAATGAATGAGTATGCGCATCTCTCGGATTACGTCCTGGCCCATCATGAACGATGGGACGGGAAGGGATATCCCAAGGGACTGAAAGGTGAGGAAATCCCATTGGAAGCCCGGATTGTTGCGATTGCTGATGCTTACAATGCGATGACCAGCAGCCGTCCATACCGAAAAGCCTTAGACGAGGAAACCGCTGCTGAAGAAATCCTAAAAAATGCTGGAACCCAGTTTGATCCTCATCTGGCCAAAGTATTTGTCGAGAAGGTGCTTGGGAAAGAACATATAAAATAGGTATCTGAATATCTATCTGATACAGGATGGGTTTGGGATCGATGAAAAAAAAACATTGGATACCGTTATTGATCATCTTTGTATTTATCACTCTTGCCGGGGTGAAGTGGACCCTGATAAACAGTGAAGCTAACCAAAATAATCCGTTGCCGAAGGCACCGGATTATTCTGGTGTTATTTCCGACAATCCTTCGACCCCGTCCGAGCCTTCAGCCGATACGTCGGTTTCTGATCAGGCGACTATCTTTTATGTCCCGCATCCGGATGATGAGGTTTTAAACATGGGAGCTACTGTCCTGGAAGCACAAAACCACTACCAGCCCATCGTCCTAGTGCTTTTGACCAAAGGTGCCGCAAGTGGCGCTTTTAAAGAAGTAAACGACCGGCTCGCGGCATATACCCTTCCACCTATCACGCTTGCTGAATTCACAGAAGCGCGCGTCCGGGATTTCTATGAATCAGCCAGATACCTCGGCATCCAGACGGATAATATTTATGTCTATGACCTTCCAGACGGTCAGGTGACTCCGGCCTCGGTCCGCGAGATTATCCTGACCTTTGAAGCCAAGTATCCACAAGCACTTCATCAAGCAATGTCCCCAAGCGATACCCACCCGGATCATGCCGCCTCGGGAACCGCACTTCATGAGCTTCAGAATGAGAACCTCGTATCCTCGTGCCGCTATATTATTTCCCGGCCGCTCTGGGACCTCAATCCAGCGGCAAATATAACGAGATCCGTCTCCCAGGAAAACATGATCCGATATCAGAACGCCCTGAATGCTTATTACGTCTGGAACCCGGATGCCGGACGCTACAGTACCGGTATCCTATCAACGAGCTACAATTTCGGCCTGGCCCAGAAAATTTTAGAAACCCACTGGACTCGGTAGCCAGTAATATCATTGACATGTAAATATATAATAGAAATATATAATTAAATATATAATAAAAATGTATTAAAAATTACTCATTTTGATTAAAGGATAACGCTATGAAAAGAATAACGAACCGGATTAAAGCCCTTGATTTTGCGCGGGCTCTGTCCGTACTGCTTTTGTTCCTGACCTTTGTTCCGGAAGGGCCTCTCTACGGGGCCTATATTACGCATGCTCCGTGGTTTGGTTATACCGCCATTGACTTTGCTTTTCCGGCCTTTGTGACACTTTCCGGAACCAGTATGGCGATTGTGTACCGCAAGCATGTGCCCTGGGTACGATTAATCAGAAGGTTTTTTGTGCTGCTTATCATTGGCCTGATTTTTAATTCCCTGGTATCCTGGGAATTTCAGCTTTCCGAGCTTCGCTTTACCGGAGTGCTTCAGGTTCTGGCTTTTACCGGAATTATGACAGCCCTGATCACCAGGGTATCTGGGAAATGGTTCTGGCCGTTCACTGCCGGACTACTTATTCTGGCTGCCTATCTTGGCATTCTCTTATATACAAGTCAATCTTTTCCGGGCAGTTTGCCCTCGCCGGACCATAATTTATCCGGAATGACTGATCCGTTTATTTTCACAAAGAGCCATCTTTATGTTCACGGCGATGCCGGATATGATCCGGAAGGAATATGTACACTTTTTTCCGCAATTGCCAGCACGCTTTTCGGTTATACGGCAGGTTTGTTTTTGAACAATAAAAACATTGGCCGAAATTTCTTGAAAATCCTGGCTCTGGCTGCTGTTCTTCTGCTACTTACCCCGCTGCTGTCCAACTTTATCCCAATAGGTAAACGACTCTGGACGCCGTCCTTTGTGACGCTGTCATCCGGTGCCACCATTCTTGTTTTGGCCTTTGCCCACTTGATCTGGGACCCGCAGATCCCGGTTATTAGGAAGCTCATGGCACCTTTCTACTGGCTGTTTGAGGCGATCGGCCGCAATGCGATCCTCCTGTATTTTGGTTCTTCGATGGTATTCTCCGCTATACATCATATGATCCTGAAAATGAATGGGAATACTCTCTCGGTTTTTGAATTTTCTTATAACTGGGTGAAATTCTGGAGTAGCAACCCTCAGCTTGGCTTTATTGCGATTTATACTGGACTCTGGGTCCTGCTAGCTGCCTTGCTGCACTGGCGTAAGCTTTATCTTACGGTGTGACTAATCCCTGCTTAACCGGTTTTGTATTTTAATAAGAAAACTTAATCCGATCACCATTTGACAGGAATAATGACCTTATTCAGATCGCTTCCGTCCTTCATGCTGGCCTCGAATACTTCGAGCTGACCGCTTCCTGCTGCCGACGGCGTAAATGTCAGCGAGGCTTCAAAATCGCCTCGTCCTGGTGCCCCTGCTGCCGCCATTGTGTTACCTTCTGCCAGAATATTACCTTGTACATCCCTTAAGCGGTAGCTTACGACAGCTTCAAAGACCCGGGCATTGCCGGTGATCTTTAACGGGCTCGCTATGGTTTGTCCGTCCACAGGAGCCGTAACCCAGATCGCCGGTTCATAAACTGAGCTGAGATCCCTGGCAAAGGGTTGATTATAAAGACCAACGTGGCCCCACCAGTCCATGCCGTTTTCAGCCTTGCCGTTTACGGTGAACTGAACTTTTTTAATAGTCGGAAACTCCGTCAGTGTATTGACAATGCTGGCAATTCCAAGTGTTTCGCCGCTGGCACCAACGTTCGCATGCAGCACCTCTTCGGAAAAATCAATGGTTGCCAAACCGTTCTTGATATTAACTTCCAAAATTTTCGTGTCGGCGGGAAGTACCTTAAATGCGCCTGTCGTTACAGGGGTACCGTTAATTAGCTCCTCGAGAGCTGCCCGGGCAACACCTGTACTTTTCGGAATCTCATGCACCTCTCTAACCAGGTACATTTCATTATTACTATCCTTCAGATAATAGACCGCTGCTTTCATCGTTTCAACAGCAGGGGGTTCAGGCTCCGGCGAAGGCTCCGGAGTTGGTCCTGTCTGGGACTGACACCCTGACAGGCTCACTAAAGCCAAAAACATGAATGAAACGAAAAGATTCCTGATCACTTTCATCGCGTATTTGCCTCCTTGTCGTTATTCTCGAGTAGCTTGCGGTTACTGAGGGTTGAAATATGGCTTTAGTCATATCTTAACACAAAATCCCAGAGCAATGAATATCTGAAAATCAATTAATCCAAAGATTAGGCATAAGTAAACATTTTACATTTTCTATATATTTTATACCTATTTTTAGATATACTAAAAGCATAAAGGGGGTTGTTAAAGTTGAATGCAAGCGATGAAATGAAAAAAGTCTTTCTTGCGGGAATTGGAGCGATAGCGACAACGGCCGAAAAAGCCAAGGAAGTCATTGACTCGTTCATTGAAAAAGGTGAGCTTACCGTCGAACAAGGCAAAGTCATCAATGAGGAATTAAAACGCAACCTTTCTGAAAATCTGCATCATCATTCTTCCGCCCGTCACATGGAGGATCTTCTGCAAAAGGTTAACACGCTGAATGAAGAAGAGCTCTCTGTGCTCAAACAAAAGCTCGCAGAGATGGAGAAAAAGAATGACCCAAACTGAGGTCAAACTATCATCCGCAGCCCGCTTGAAGGAAATGGTCACTGCGCTGAAACGCCATGGAATCATCCACGGCGTTTCTCCAGTCAAGCTAAAATTCATCCTTGAAGACCTCGGCCCGACGTATGTCAAGCTCGGTCAGATTATGTCTATGCGCACAGATATGCTCCCGAAGAGTTACTGCGATGAACTGGCCGAGCTGCGAACCGATGTGAAACCGATGATTTATGAAGAAGTGCTTCAGGTCATCGCCTCGGAATACGGTTTCTCCGCAGAGGAAGCTTTTCAGGAAATTGACCCTGTGTGCATCGGCTCGGCATCGATTGCGCAGGTGCATAAAGCCGTGCTGAAAGACGGCAAAATCGTCGTGCTCAAGGTACAACGCCCCGGAATTTATCAAACGATGGAACGGGATATCCAACTGCTGAAAAAAGCAATCTCGCTGATCAAAGTCTTAAACATCAATGTCGGAGATATCGACTTTAGAATGTTTATCGATGAAATGTGGGCGACTGCCCAGCAGGAAATGAACTTTATTGCCGAAGCAAACTACATCAAAGAATTTACCGACCTGAATGCAAGCGTGAATTATATCTCTTTTCCGCTGATCGAACGTCAGCTGTGCACCCCAAGAGTACTTGTTATGGAATACATCGACGGTGTTCAAATCGATGATCTTGATAAACTTCATGCACTTGGCTACGATCTAAATGAGATCGGGATAAAACTCGCCGAAAACTATGTCAAACAGATTGTCGATGACGGCTTGTTTCATGCGGATCCGCATCCGGGAAATATCTTTATCCGAGACGGGAAAATCGTCTGGCTCGATTTAGGGATGGTTGGAAAAATCAATAATCATGACCGGCTGCTGTTGAAAAAAATCATCCTGGCTATCGTCCAACATGATATTGAAGGATTAAAAGAAGTATTTCTATTACTCGATACGATCAAAGGTAAGGTAAACCACACCAGGCTCTATGAAGACATTGAAAGCCTGTTGGAGCGCTATGGTGATTTGGATCTGTCTGAGCTGCATTTTGGCCAGATCATGGAAGAAGTCAAGAAAGTTCTGGATTTCCATCAGATATCCCTGCCGACAGGCTTCACGATACTCGGGCGCGGAGTCCTTACGATCGAGGGAGTACTCGCCGTATGCTGCCCGAAAGTCAACTTCATTCAAATTATGGCCAACCACGTTTCCGGAAAACTCCTAAGTGAGTTGGATGCAAGACAGGAATTGGTTTCTGCGGGGCTTTCTCTGTACGGTTTTACCAAAAACAGTCTTGAATTGCCGGTTCAGTTCGCCAACATCCTCAAAATGGCAATGAGAGGACAGGCCAAGATCAATATTGATCTGTCCAGCGCCGATGAACCCGTACGTCAGGCCGACATGATTATGGACAAGCTCGTCTTGAGCATTCTCAGTGCGGCCTTCCTGATCGGGGCCAGTCTGGTCTGTATGACGAGCATCACGCCCCGGCTACTTGGGATTCCGGTCATCAGCCTGATTGGCTATCTGATCGCACTTCTGATGGCAGGATGGCTGACCACCAAGATCATTCGCAACAGACAAAAGAGAAGATAAGCTTAATTTTTATAGCAAGGACAGTTACTCATATTTTAAAGAGCATAAGTAAAACGTTATCGTTTGGCGTTTTACTTTTTGTTCACTAAATGGGTCTTTCGCGAAGGTTAAACTTTACAATGGTTTATTATTACTTTTTCAACTTACAAACCATTATATCGAAAATTAGACCTAAATGAGTTATCGTCAATCACAGTAGCCAATTATTTCAAATTAAATACATTATTTTATTTTTTAAGCATATATAACCTATTATTTTCCATATTATTACATATTTTGATAAAGGGATCTAATTATTAATGTGGAATTTATTGTATAAGATCAGTGGCCACTGACTAAACAATTAAAAAACACAAAATTATTGGAGGTCAAAAATGACTATAAGTAAATTCAAAAAGATTGTATCACTACTTCTGGTAGTAACCTTCTTAATTACCACATCATCTACTGTATTTGCCGCATCAAATATTGATGTATCTTCTGTTAAATCTACAAATATATCGAAAGCTGATTATGACAAGGCTATTAATACCATTGAAACCAAATATTTAATCGTAAATGAAGATGGTACTTTCTCAATTGATCCAGCAGCGAAAAAAGTTATAGACAATCAAATATTGAATGATTTGATAAGCGGTATGAATGGTATCAATACAATGATAGAAAAAGGAGACCTTTATACTGATAAATCATCTTCTGATCCAGTGGTAAAAAGAACAAAAAATAAGATGTCAATAATGACGGCAACGGTAACTTATATCTACCATTGGTATGGTTTTGATGCTATTGAAAATGCAGAAATGGCAGCAAGACAACAGTTAGTATTTGAACAAGCAGCAAATAATGCAGCTCTTCTTGCCATTCCACTTGGAATGGCCTGGACACCATCTTTGCTTGCATCAGGTTTACAAATTTGGATTATATCTACTTGGGCAAATACATGTGCTCAAGGTGCTCTTGCTAATGGTGTCATTGTGTTCTGTTTTGGTTCTCCATCAGCTCCCTTAATTTATTCAGTTCAACTAAGATAAGAAGCAAATTATGGTTTTTTAACATTAGCAATCACAGGTAAAATCCTGTGATTGCTAATTGATATATTCTTCTAGAAAGGGTGTTTTAAGTTGAATTATAGTATAATAGCATTTTTAATATTATTAAATATTGGAATTATTGTTTTTTTCTGCGTTAGAAAGAGAATGGTCGGTAATATTTTGGAGAAAACGTCTTCATCAAAAAACAGATTTCTTTACTTGATGGCAGGATTATTTTTTGTTTTTGCGTTAGGAATTAGACAATTATATTTTTATATTTCTCTAAAAGGAAATCTATCTAATTTAGAGACAGAATTAGTCATAACCTTTATGTCAACTGGGGTATTTTTCATAATTATGTTTTTTACTTCAAAAGTTTATTTTGGTTCAAAGGGTGTCTTTGTTCCTACGATACCTTTTTTTATACCGAGATATCAAATTACTAATTACTCCGTATCTTCAAGTACTCTCATTATAGAAAGAAAAGAGAAAAAAACCTTTAGGCTTAAAATTGAACCTAAGGATGTTAATAAAATTGAATCTGCTATAGCTTTATTAAATAATTGATTATCTCTACCGAAGTTGTGACGAATAAACGTCATCAGACTGGTGAGAATGACAGATAGACGCTGCCCATCGCACAGCCAATACGCTGCAACAGAAACTCCTTGAACCCGCGCTAGAAGCTCCTCTTCGGACATTACAGCTAATTAAATTACACTGCCTGTGATGGCCTGGTCGGTCAGCAGAATTCCGAGCTCACGCCACGATCGCAGAGGCTGTGACGGCATGATCACCTATAATCAAAATCCTCTTCCCCTCTTGTCAATCAGCAGCATCCCCCGCTGCTGCCTCCGGAACAGTCGCAGCTTGGTTCTGTCCCTGTAAGCCACCCTGTGATAACGGCTGAAGCGCAGCCCACACCGGACTTCACATCGATCGCCTCAAACGGACAATTGCGGGCGCAAGCGCCGCATTCCATGCAGAGATCTATATCCAGTATCTCTGCTTTTTTGCATTTTAAACCCAGGACCTGATGCGGACAGACCTCGAGACATCTTCCGCAGCCGGTGCATTTTTCCGTCTTAAGCGTAAGCGTCGAAACATTTTTCAAATAGCGGTGCTTCATATATCGGCCTCCCCCTCACATCCTGAATAAGGCGTTCAGTAAAATGAGCGTAACTCCAACGCCGATGGTAACCACAATAGTCGGAACAGCGGTTTTCATCTCCTTCATAACGCCGGAAAATGAAGTATACGTTGATGCTCCTGTAAAATTCATGGCATAGAATGCAGAAATTGACGGAAGAACGAGCAGATACCCTAATGCCCTCAGCCAGCTGTAGGAAAGCTCTCCCGGCCAGCCGTTCAGCACATTCACTGCTGCCGCCCAAAGCAAACCCAGGAGCCATCCCTTCCAGGCAAACGCTTTTCCAGGAATCCACGGCAACAAAACCGGGGTCAGGACACAGCCCACAATCAGCGCCCCGGCATAGGCATAAAAGTCGGTGATTCCAAAAGCTCCTGGCCGGATCAGATTCAAGATAAATAAAATGCCTAAAATCATCAAGGACATCTTAAATGTACCGGTAAGTTCCATCGGCGTAAGTACCAACCGGTCATACGCTGTAAACTTCACGGTTCGCATTTCGGCTGTCGCTTTCCTTCCGGAAGCGACAAATTCACGGATATCCCAAGCTCTGACCGGACCATACACGACGTTGAAACCGGTTTGTTTGTGGACTTGATGCGCACTTACCCCAGGAGCGCCGAGCTGCGGCAGAAGCAATGTCCTGTGGGACACAATCTGGGAAAGTCTGGTCTTCCCGATCCGACTGCTGAGCTCTGCCGTTCCGAATGTCCCTTTGCCTGCCGCGCACCAGACATTAATGCCTTTGGTGTCAAGCACCAGGATCCAGGCCTGGAGTCCGGCCAGCTCCTTACGAAGGGCATCAAAGGTCATTTTGTAATTAGCCGTTACCAGAACCTCGGAATGTTCATCCGGATTGCCGACAGCATAAAGTCCGGGATTGATTTTATAATTCATCCGGTTGATGCCCCAACGGGCTTTCCATCCGCCCAGGATATCCAAAGCTGTTAAGTTCGTCGAAATCTGAGGCACCAGCCCTGCTGGTGTTTTTATTTCACCTGTAATCCAGCCGCATTCCGTGTCATAAACGGTTACAGACCCTGCTAAACTGTCATCCCCGCAGCAGCATGACTGCGGGTCAAATATCTTAAGCTCTGCCTTGTTATTAGCATTTTGATTATTCTGATTCGGATCAAAACTTATTTCTCCCAAATATAACACCTCCAAAAGGTTTGGCAGGATAAAAGAAGCCAATTCCTAACAAGCATATGATTCGTATAGCGTTCAATTCTCTGCTCAAATAATTCATGCAAGGTTGATTACCCCAAATTAGGTCTGGGGGTCACAATTCCAGCGTTAAGCGGAGCATGGAGGCGGAGCGCGGCTGTTTGCGTCAAGGAGGACGCAACAGCCGAAAGCGGAATTGTGGCACACAGACCAACCAGGGAGTCTAAGGCAAATTTCAAGAATGTTTTATTAGTCTGCGTGTCACAGTTCCGCGACAAGCGGAGCCTGGATGGCGAAGCGCGGCCTTTTGCGTCAAGGAGGACGCAACGGCCGAAAGTGGTACTGTGGCACGCAGACCGACCCGTAATTATTTATCCTCCGGTTTTTTCTAACATTACAAAACGCGGTACTATGAACCTAAGCGTTATAGCCTGCACACCTTCACTTTGGCAATCCTTTTTTCATCCACTTCCTCAACCTTAAACATCAAACTGTTGAATTCTAAGGAAGACTTATCATCTCTTCCGGGGATTCTTCCGAGCTGTCCAACCAGAAAACCGCTTAGGGTCTCATATTCTTCAATCGGCAGCTCTACGCCGAGATAATCTTGGACCGCATCGAGGCTCGTCGCCCCGTTGATCATATAGGTATTTTCATCGATCTTTTCAAATTCCAGTTCGACTTCATCATCCTCGTCAAAAATGTTGCCGACAATTTCTTCAATAAGATCCTCCAGTGTTACAATACCGGCCGTCCCGCCGTATTCATCAATGATCACGGCCAGATGTGTTTTGTTCAGCTGAAGTTCTTTAAATAATTCATCGGTGCGTTTCGAATCCGGTACATAATAGGGTTCCCGGACAACGTCCCGCAGATGAAATGTCTCCGAATTGCTGTTGTTCGTTAAATACTGGAAAAGGTATTTGGATTGCAGCACCCCGACAATATTGTCGATATTCTCCTCATAGACGGGTATCCTGGAATACTTCTCATGATTGATAAAGGCAATGACTTCACTTAAGCTTGCTTCAATCGGCAGCGCCGCAATATCCGTGCGATGTGTCATGACTTCGGAAACCGTTTTATTGTTAAATTCAAAAATATTGTTAATCATCAGTTTTTCTGTTTCATGGATGGCGCCTTTTTCCTCACCGACATCAACCATCATGCGGATTTCTTCTTCCGTGACCTGCTCGTTCTCCGCATTCGGATCTACCCCGAAAAGCCTTACAAACACGTTCATTGATGCCGTAAGCATTTTAACGAACGGTGAGGCAATTTTAGACAGGATATACAGCGGGTTTGCGGCAAACCAGGCAATCTTTTCAGCTTTATTCATCGCAATTCTTTTCGGCACGAGCTCTCCGAGCACCAGCGTGAAGTAAGATAAAATGATGGTAATTAGAATAACGGCTATAGTCTTCAGCAAGGATGCTGAAACGGGGGCCCCAAGCTTAATCAGCAGTGAAACCAGCGGATCGGAGAAATTTTCTGAAGCAAACGCACTGGCCAGAAAGCCTGCCAACGTTATCCCAATCTGGATCGTCGCAAGAAATTTGCTCGGCTCACCGAGCAAATTGGTTAAAATTTTGGCCTTCTTGTCGCCATCTTCAGCCATCATTCTGATTTTATTGTCATTCAGGGAGATCAAAGCAATCTCCGAGGCAGCGAAAAAGGCATTGAGCGCAATCAGCACGACTAAAAACAAAATCCCGGTAATCAATGATTGTTCCTCCTGATAATAATAAAAAGGCAGAATCATTCCTTATACAGGATTGTCAAAGCCTTTTACCAAATCTTATTAATAAGTCATTTGAAATAATACTACTTCGTATATCGCCGGCATTTTCCTCCATATCTTACTCTCTCCCTTTCTTGATTCTACATCTATTTTAATTTACCCGATGATAAATTGCAATGTCCTGTGTTGTTCTGCAGAAAATCAGCGAATAAACCAGAAACGAATTGAGCAAGTAAAAAATGGATATGCTAGAAGTGGCTGTGCCAGTCAATAGAACAGGAAGGGCAAATCTATGAAAATTTTACTTGTTTACCCGCAAATACCGCTGACCTATTGGAGTTTCCAGTACGCGTTAAAGTTCATATCCAAGAAAGCTGGATCTCCGCCCCTGGGGTTACTTTCCGTAGCTGCTATGCTGCCGGAGCATTATGATAAGCGTCTTGTGGATATGAATGTAACGAAACTCAAGGATCGGGATATTTTATGGGCCGATTATGTCTGGATCAGCGCGATGGTCGTCCAGAAAGAATCTGTCAGGGAAGTTATTAACCGCTGTCATGCCCTCGGAGTCAAAACGACTGCAGGCGGTCCCCTCTTTACTTCCGAACCTGAGGCGTATGATGATGTAGATTATCTCGTCCTGAATGAAGGGGAGAACACTGTACCTGCCTTTGTGCGTGACCTTGAGAACGGATCGGCAGCGCACATTTACACAACGGAAGAATGGGCGGATATCAGAAATACCCCTGTGCCTTTGTGGGACCTTATCGATATGAAACACTACGCAACAATGAATATTCAATATTCACGCGGATGCCCATTCCATTGCGATTTCTGCAACATTACATCTTTATACGGTCACGAGCCCCGTACCAAGACCTCTCCGCAGCTCCTGTCAGAATTGGATTCCCTTTATCGGGCCGGATGGCGCGGAGGCATCTTCCTGGTTGATGATAATTTTATCGGCAACAAAAAGAAATTAAAGGATGATATCCTGCCTGCGTTGATCAGCTGGATGAAACAAAGAAACTATCCGTTTACGTTTATCACAGAGGCCTCAATCAATCTGGCTGACGATGACAGCCTTATGAATCTGATGGTCAAGGCGGGGTTTATGACTGTATTTATCGGAATTGAAACCATGGATGAAGACAGCCTGATTGAGTGCAATAAAATTCAGAATAAAAACCGCAATCTAATTGCGTGTATCAAAAAAATTCAGAAATTTGGCCTTCAGGTTCAGGGCGGCTTTATTGTCGGGTTCGACAACGACAATGCCTCTATTTTTGACAAACTGGTAACCTTTATTCAGGAAAGCGGGATCGTTACCGCGATGGTCGGGCTGCTGAATGCGCCGAAAGGAACTAAACTATATCAGCGTCTGGCAGCGGAAGGCCGACTGTTAAAAAGCATCAGCGGCGACAACACCGACTTTTCGATGAACTTCATACCCAAAATGGAAAGCCCCCTGTTGATCAAAGGCTATCAAAGAATTGTCGATACGATCTACTCGCCAAGAAAATATTATGAGCGGGTCCTGACATTCTTAGAGCAGTACGAACCTGCTGGATTTACGGCTCAGCGGATCGACCGTTGTCAGGTGCTCGCGTTTATCAGATCGGTATTCCGTTTGGGAATTATCGGCCAGGAAAGACGCTACTACTGGAAACTGATCATTTGGTCTCTGCGGAAACGCCGTAATGTATTTCCGCTGGCAGTAACCCTGTCCATATACGGTTTTCATTTCCGAAAAGTATTCCGCCGGACTGAGGAAATATTAAAATAATTCTGCTTGGGTGGAGGATTTCGATCTTTAAGCTTCTTTATGGAAAAGATCAACGCCGAAACGGCTGCCTGAGATGACCCTGTTCTTCCCTGCTGTTTTGGCAGCGTAAAGTGCTTTATCCGCAATCTCAATATTTTCGGTCAGCGAGCATCCTTTTTGGTAGAGACAGACACCGGCGCTCACGGTCAGTGGCTTATCAAAATAACTGTTAAGTGCAAATTCTTCCCTGATTTTATCCGCTTTTAGGCAGGCATCTTTCAGTGCGCATCCATAAAGAATAATTAGAAACTCCTCACCGCCGTAACGGCAGATGAAATCAGTGGCCCTGGCATTTGTTTTTAAAACACGGGCTAAAACCAGCAAAACCTTGTCGCCAAAGACATGTCCCTTCTGATCATTTATCTTTTTAAAATTATCAATATCAAAAATGGCAATGCAAAAAGGCTGCCCTGTCCTCTGATAATTGGATACAGCCTTCTGAAAACTCTTTTCCAACAGCAGGCGGTTCGGAAGCCCCGTCAGCGGATCTCTGGCCGCCTGATTTTTGGCCTTTCTGAACTGATATTGGCTGATATTCAGCAAACTGTTGACTTCAAATACAATAATAAAACCGAAGGCTAGGAGCAGAAGGCTGAACAGATAGATATTCACGGATACAAACAGATCCGAAATTTTGAATGACGTAATGAATAAAGAGGCTACGCTTTCGGCCGTAGCAATGATCAAACCCGGAATCCCATAACGCATGCCGTGAAAAGAAACAAAGAAGAAATAGGAAAAAAAGAGCATATTCAGTAATTCAACATTTCCTGCCATCAACAGGGTACAAATAGGAATATCAAGCACTAAGCTGAGTCGCATCAGTTTCTCGGCCCGGGTGTCCTTGCTGAAGACACAAACGGAAATAAATGCATTATATAGAAGGGCAATAAAGAAACCAACAAAAAACACGCCCGTGAAAGAGCCCTGAAAACGGATCAGCTCAGCCAGGGCGACAATAAGCAGTCCCCACCTAAAGAGCAGGAATTTTCGTTCCAGCGGTTTATATTTGATCAAATCAAACTTCCTGACCAACTGTTTCACCACATTTTGCGAATTACGCAAATATTATACCATAATTTTCTATTCATCCCAAAGAAAATTTTTGCCATTTGATAAACACAATAAGGTTTCCTAGAAGTACCTTAGGCAGTTTCAATACTGTTGTCGGCCTGAAGGTTCAACTTTTCGACCGCGTTTTCGCGCATTTTATATTTCATAATTTTGCCTGCGGCATTCATCGGAAATTCTGCGACAAAGTCAATGTAACGCGGTGTTTTGTGCTTGGCCATGTGAGTGCGGACAAAATCCTTCAGCTCATCAGCGGTCAGTTCGACACCGTCCTTCAGTATGACACAGGCCATAATCTCTTCCCCATATTGTTTGTCAGGGACACCAATAACCTGAACGTCCTTGACCTTTGGATGGGTATAAATAAAATCTTCGATTTCTTTCGGATAGATGTTTTCCCCGCCGCGAATGATCATGTCCTTGATACGTCCGGTAATTTTATAGTATCCGTTCTCATCGCGTCTGGCCAGGTCGCCGGTGTGCAGCCAGCCGTTCTCATCAATCGCCGCAGCGGTGGCTTCGGGCATTTTATAATAGCCTTTCATGATATTGTAGCCCCTGGCAACAAATTCGCCGTCCTCATTATCCGGAAGATCTTCCCCGGTCTTCGGATCCACGATCTTGCACTCAACACCTGGCAAAGCACGGCCTACAGTGGCAACCCGCAGTTCGACGGAATCGTCGACACGGCTCTGGGTGCAGCCGGGTGAAGATTCGGTCTGTCCGAAGACAATGGTGATTTCATTCATATTCATCTTCTCGACGACATCCTGCATAACCTTCACAGGACACGGGCTTCCTGCCATGATTCCGGTCCGCATGTAGGAGAAGTCTGTTTTCGGAAAATCTTCATGCTCGAGCATCGCAATAAACATGGTCGGGACACCGTGGAAGGCGGTGATTTTTTCCCTGTTGATGCAATCCAGCGATATCTTCGGCGAAAACGCCGGTATCGGGGACATGGTCACCCCATGGGTCATGGACGCAGTCATCGCCAGCACCATCCCGAAGCAATGGAACATCGGGACATGAATCATCATGCGGTCGGCTGTGGAAAGATCCATGCAGTCGCCGATATTTTTCCCGTTATTCACGACATTATAGTGTGTCAGCATAACGCCTTTCGGGAACCCTGTGGTTCCTGAGGTATACTGCATGTTGCAGACATCATGACGGTTAAGGGAAAGCGCACGGCGGTATACTTCCTCAACGGGGACTTTGTCAGCCAGGGTAATCGCATCTTCCCAGGTCAGACAGCCATTCTGCCTGGAATCAACCGTGACAATATTGCGCAGGAAAGGCAGGCGTTTGATATGCAGCGGCTTTCCGGCCTCGGCAGTCTCCAACTCGGGGCAAAGCTCCTTGATAATGCCGACATAATCGGAGTCCTTATATCCGTCGATCATGACCAGCGTGTGTGTATCCGACTGGCGCAGCAGATATTCTGCCTCATAAATCTTATACGCGGTGTTTACCGTTACCAAAACAGCGCCGATCTTGGTCGCCGCCCAAAAGGTAATGTACCACTGCGGAACGTTGGTGGCCCAAGTCGCAACATGGTCCCCGGGTCTGACACCCATCGCGATCAGGGCGCGTGCAAATGTGTCAACATCGTCCCGGAATTCTTTATACGTACGCGTATAATCCATGGTCGTATAACGGAAAGCATACTGATCCGGAAACTCATCCACCATCCGGTCAAGTACCTGGGGAAAGGTCAAGTCAATCAAGGTGTCTTTTTGCCAGACATATTTCCCTGTCTTGGCATTATTGTCAAATAAATGGCCCTTCACCGCAGATTTTTCAGTGTACCGGCTCATATATTCCGCAAAATTCGGGAAAACAACACCAGCGTCATCAAGATCCGACGCCCAGCGTTTGACCCATTCCAAAGAAACATAGCCCTCATAATTTATCGAACGCAGGGCGCGCATCATCTCATCAATAGGTAAATCCCCTTCTCCCATCATGCGGTACCGGGTAGTACCATTCTCTACGACGGAATCCTTGATATGTACATATTTAATATACGCGCCAAGATTCTGTAGGGTCTTCCCAGGTGTCTCCCCTGCAAAACGGTAAGGGTGATGCATATCCCACAAGGCACCGACATTGTCACTCGCAACATCGTTCAGCAGCCGACATAAACGGGAAGTATCTGCATAGACGCCATTCGTTTCGACCAGGAGGGTGACGCCTTTTTCTTCCGCCAGAGGTACCAGACGGTTTAACGCAGCAAGCACCACCTCGTCATCGACTTCACCAGCCGGCTGCGGTGCAATATCGGCAAGGATACGGATATACGGGGTTCCTAGCTTGGAGGCTAATTCAATATACTGAACGATCTCCTGATGATTCTGTTCCGCTTTCTCAGCATACTTTAGACAACAGCCGGAAGACAGACAAGGAATTTGAATACGGAGTTCGGATAACTTTTTTATGGTTTGCGGCAACTGAGACTCAGTAAAAGGCTGGGCCTGCACTGCAAATATCTCACTGCCCAGACCGCGGATTTCAATGCCGTCAAAACCAAAGTCCTTGGCCATGGAATAGATATCGGTCCAGCTGAAATCCGGGCAACCCAGGGTTGAAAACGCAAGTTTCAACATAATCTCCTCCTAGCATTTTATATCTTATAAACTATAGAAAACTTTACTGGTGCCATGTCTCTAGTACCTTGTCAACCTTAAAACTGTAATATAATGGGGAGCAGATTTCTTTTAAGACAAGGCGGAGGATTGAGGCATACCGAGCGTATGGTGATTGAAGTCCACGGATGGACAAATGTCGCGGATGCCATGGATGGCATAGGAGCGACAAGACAACGCAGTATTAACAGAAATCTGCCGCCAGGATATATAGATTTAGGGTTGACATGGTACTAGCTGCACCTAGAGATATCAGAAAGTGCTTAGACTTTTTCTGATATACCAAAAAAGCCTTCACCCCTTAGCATTTCTGTTAAAGACGAATGCTTTATACTGTCATGGTACAGCCTTTAAATATAAAACTGTATGATATAATTTTAGGTAATGCTATCAAATTTTCGAATATTTGTCAAGTGTTGTGGATCAGTATGCACTGAGACAGAACTGTGCTAAGTCAGTTGTGCTGGGTTGATTTGGCTGCTAAATAAAAAACGGCTGGAGATTTACTCCGCCGTTTCTGGCATCCATCAAAATCCGGGATAACGTTTACGACTGATACTGATTGTGATGTTTCCTGCCCGTTAAGGCATTGACGATGGACAACAGGATCACCGCACCGAGTAGAGCAACCAAGAAACTCCAGATATTAAATCCATTGATCCCTATTCCTCCGAAAATGTTGACGATCCATCCACCGATGAACGCCCCGATGATCCCGACAACAATATTCATTCCAACGCCCATTTTGGCATCACGGCCTGTAATCATGCTGGCAATCCACCCCGCAAGGCCGCCTAAAATAATCCAGCCGATAACACTCAAGACAATTCCTCCTTTTCATCAAATATTTTAAAGCAATTTGTTTTCATCATTAATCTGCCCAAAATAAAAATATTTACCCGAACCTGTCTTCAATACGAATGTTTTCATTAACGTTTGCATTGAAAATTTTTACATCTAAATTAAGAAGCCAAAACCGGTTTTATCCAGATAGCCTTCCTCTTGATTCTCTCTGGTAATGACTTTAAGTTTGGCGGGCTCAACAGTGACTCTTAACGGAAAATCAAACCCTTTTTCTCCGTCTAAATCCGTACCAATCGATTCCCGACAGTTGATTGTCAGCTCTGCCGTCTGGAAGTAGTCTACATATGGGCTCTCCGCATGTTCACCGTTCGCCACTTTGATAACCAGCGGGATCAGTTCGAGAACTGGACATGGTTTAAAAATATACACATCAAGCAGACCATCGCTAATAGAAGCCAACGGCGCTATCCTCTTAAAACCGCCTGCCGATTTGCCATTCATAATCAAGATGAAATACACTTCATCGTCGCGGTTGGCTTCCCGGCTCCGAATACTAACTTTCACCGGCTTCATATTGGCGAATTCTTCAACACCCTTTAAATAATAGGCGAGAGCCCCAAAACTTTGTTTGATTCTTTTGGGAGTTTTTTGGCTGACATCGATCAGAAAACCCAGACTGGCCACATTTAAAAAATAGCGGCCATTGGCGACCCCGATATCGCAAACTGTAAAATGATCCTGAAGCAGAATCTCCGTCATTTCATTGACCCGCTCCGGAAAATGAAAATAACGGGCAAAGTCATTGGCAGTTCCTACCGGATATATTCCAACCGGGATCTGGCAATCATAACAAAAAAGAACATTGATGACCTGGTGGATCGTCCCGTCGCCCCCGGCAATCCAGATCCTGTTGAAACTGTTGATATCCGCTGAGGAGACCATTTTTTCCAGGGCTTCCGTAGTGCTGACCCTGTAAGGGACCAAATAATAGCCTTTATCTTGGACAGCTTCAATAATGCTGTCCAAGTGATTATTAAAGCTGCCGTTTCCGGCAAGCGGATTATAGATTAATAATATTTGCATTGTCTACCCCCTGAAAACAATTCATAGCAAAGAATCATAGAATAACCTTAAACTTACCTGATAACACCACAATACTACGGTATCTGTCTTTTCGCAAATATCCAGCAATGCTTCTACACGATTCCTGGAAAGACTTCAATCGGGCATTTTGCTGGACAATTCCGGAAAGATAGTGTATTCATTAATACGGGAGTTGATTTTCTTGAACCCTACTGCATTTGAAATGGGTCCTTTTTCTGTTCATTGGTACGGTATACTGATTGCTCTGGCGTTTTGTGCCGGACTCATTCTCGCGAACTATCATACGAACTATCGCAGGCTGGACCCGGACAAATTTTTTAATCTGCTGATTGTTATGATTCCCGCTGCTCTGATCGGAGCCAGACTGTATTATGTCCTGTTCAATTTGCATTATTACATCTCTTGTCCGGCGGAAATCGTGGCTGTCTGGCATGGCGGATTAGCCATTCACGGCGGAATTATCGGCGGTTTTCTGGCGGTCTTAGTGGTTACCCGCAGAGATCCGGATTTAAAATTCTGGTCTGTGGCAGATGTTATCGCGCCAAGTCTGGTTATCGGCCAGGCGATTGGCAGATGGGGCAACTTTCTTAATCAGGAAGCACATGGCGGCCCGGTTAGTGAATCCTTTATCAGTAAATTTCCGCATTTTATTCAGCAAGGCATGTATATTGACGGCCAATATTACCATCCGACTTTTTTATATGAGTCTTTATGGGATACTTTGATCTTTTTGTTCTTGTTCTGGTTGATCAGGAAGAGATCAACACCTGACGGCATCATGTTCTTGCTTTACTTATTGCTGTACTCGGCAGGCCGTTTTATTATTGAGAGTCTCAGAACTGACAGTCTGATGCTTGGTCCCTTTAAAATAGCCCAAGTCATCAGTATTGCAGCAATTTTGCTTTCGGCCGTTCTTCTCTTTGTAAAACTTAGGAAAAAGAAACCAGTTTAGTCATTTCCAGCGTTCCGACGCTAATTGGCCTGGTATGGTATAATAATCTGAGGACTGAACCGGTATCATTACTGCTGCGGAGGTGACTGATTTGGTATTTCTTACGATTTCCAGACAAACAGGAAGCCTGGGGAAAGAAATATCTGGGCTCCTCGCCAAGAAATTGGATCTGCCTCTGATTACACACGATTTTGTTGTGAACCAATGGCTGCCGGAGATCGCCGACAAGCATGAGCTACATATGCTGAAAGAAAGCCCCGGCTTTTATTTGAATCTGTCCTCTCAAGGCCTTACCTTTGCCGAGCATATTGAAAACAGATTAAAAAGTTATATTTCTGAACAGCCTGCTATCATCTTCGGTCTCGGCGCTCAGATTATTTTCTCCCGCCATCCTGAAGCGATCCATGTCAGAATCATAGCTTCAGATGAAGTTCGAACCGGCCGGGTCATGCATAATCTCCATCTGGACCGCTCCAATGCCGAAAGATTCCTGGAGCTGACCGACCGCAAGCACAAACGGTATATTTCCACCATTTATCATAGAGATTGGTCTGATCCTTCTCTTTACGGTATTACGCTGAACACAGATTTTGTCGGCATCGAAGAAGGCGCTGCATTTCTGGCGTACTATGTCAGAAATAAGCAGCTTTACTCCCCTGCGGTTGAATGTCCTTCTCAGGACGGTAAAAAACCGATTATTTTCAAGCATCCATCCGAAGAGGAATTTGCCGGAATCCTGGATATGTACCACCTTGACTGGGAGTACGAGCCCCGTACGTTCCCGATTCAATGGGATGAAGAGGGCAATGTTACCATGGCGTTTTCACCTGATTTTTACCTGCCCAGATTTAATACATTCATTGAACTGACCACGATGAACCAAAAATATGCTTCAGAAAAAAAGAAAAAGGTTAAGCTGCTCAAACGGCTCTATCCCGGCACCAACATCAACATTGTCTTTAAAAATGATTTTTATTCCCTTTTGGAGAGATTCGGCATTAAGAAAGGACCTGCACAATGAATGCTAATGCTGTTGGGAAGATCATTTTCACTGCAGAGGAGATTCAACGGAAAGTCGCCGAAACCGGGCGAATCATCGATACCGACTATCAGGGCAAGGAGCTGGTTGTGATCAGCGTCCTAAAAGGATCGTTTTACTTTTTGGCTGACCTAACCCGGCACCTGACGGTACCCTTAAGCATTGATTTTCTGTCGATCAGGGCATTCCCTGATGAAACGAATAAAACTGGCATTGTAAGATTTGCGAAAGATCTTGACCTTTCGATCACCGGCAAACATGTTCTTTTAGTAGAAGATGTGGTCGGAACCGGACTTACGCTTGCTTATATCTGCCAGCACCTTGAAGCTGCGAAGCCGGCTAGTCTAAAAATATGCACCCTGCTGGACAATCCCTCGGAAAGGCTCCTTGCCATTAACATCGATTATTGCTGTTTTCTTATGCCGGACCAATTTGTAGTCGGGTATGGCCTCGATTACCAGGAAAAGTACCGAAACCTTCCGTATATCGCAGCCCACAAGCGCGAAAAATAGAAAACGAGCTCCAACGAACCTTTATCAATGTATCCCCAGTATTACCCTCAATTTCGTTTCCCGCTATCCATCTTCCTTAAAAGACCTTCGTCTACAGATATTCCGTTTACTCATTACCCACTTCAGTCTGATTTCATTTCAGAATTTGCCTCTTAAAAATTCTTTTTACAGATTTTCTTGAACCAAACCTTCATTTCTATCAATCCCGTTGCAGACTCTTTTCTTCGAAACTCTCCAGATATAGTGAACCTTTTCGTTCACCGACCTAATCGTCCAATGATAACGTTTTGTTTCCCTTTTCAGGCTTCACTGGTATTCCATCTTAGGAATTCCTTGGAGCTTGTTATTATCATACATAAAATACAGGCTTTCGGTCAACCTGCAAATATCGTGATTTAGGCTAAAATCAATAAAATGTTACGAATTTTCAGTCTATTATAACGATTTTTCGAATCAAATCCCACGGATCATCCCAAATCCGCTTTTTTTATTCTTTTTTGGCTATACATCAGATTGTCAACATGGTTCAGAAATTGCTCAATGCTGGCATATTTCATATCGAAGATGTCAGTCCCAAAACTTCCTTCCAGCCTGTAACGCTTTCCGGAAGTTTTATTATACGCTTCAAAAGACACATTAATTCTGTCAATTGTTTTCTCCAGAGCTTCTTTGTTGTCACATTCCATAATTACCGCGAATTCATCGCCACCCATCCTGGCAATAATGTCTGTTTTTCTTAGGACACTTCTTATTAGCCCAACAGCAGTCTGGATCGCTTTGTCCCCTTCGGAATGCCCATATTGGTCATTAATTTGTTTCAGTCCGTCGAGGTCGGCATAAATAAGCCCAAATTTGTTATCGGCCTTATGGTGGATCCTTCGGGAAATATAATAGTCAAAAGATCCTCTCGTCCATACGCCGGTCAAGTTATCCAGATGAGCCATTCTTTGCTGCAGAAAATAATAAATAATCACGAGAGAAAATGCCGTACAACTCCACATCAGAAGCACACCATAAAACAACGACTGAAGGATCCCTCCGATAATCGGCAGTATTCCAAATCCGATCATTGGAATCCATTCCTGCTTAATGATTTTTCCTTTTCTTTTGAGGATCTGTATCAGACTGATTATCAGATAGAAATAGGTAATTACGGCTGAAACGAGAAAAAGTGATCCCCGGTGGTAGACATTCGCACTGTCTATAGTGAAGATAAAACCGTAAATGGGCGATAAAACGGTCAGTACCGTATTGATGACAATCGGAATGAAATACAGGATTTTCCTGGTTTTAAAAATTATGCTGTCTGGTTCAACCCAGCTATAATTAAATTTGTACCACGAATAGGTTAACAGCGGCGCCGTAATAAACAAACATATATGCATCAGCTCCGACACCGGGATCAACCATAACTCAGGGCGTCTGTTGATCATACAGGTCAGCGTTTCAAAAACGAGCTCCAGCATAATGACTAAAGACGTGGTCAGAAATCTTTTATTGATACTATCCTGCCGGTCAAGACTCTGGTAAGCAATCAAAAATACTACCCCTAACAACACCAGGGCAGCAAGATTAATATCGATCCGCAAAAATACCTGCATACTCTTTTTCCAGCCTTTATGTGAAAAATCAACGCACAAAGACATTATAGCATAATTTTGTGGAATAATTCACGTAACGTAACGTGATCTAGCAGTCCAAGCGAACATGGAAGTGAAACGTAGCTAGGTCATGCTAATGTACAAAAAAAGGGCTATTAACACCCAAAATGAAATGCTGCCAACATAGTGTCAGCAGCATTCGGATTGACGGTGAGCCCTTTTATTTAGCCAGAATGGCTGCTAAATCATTCTCTGGTGTAGAGATTGGTGTGATATTGAATTTCTCGACCAAAACGTTAAGAACATTGGAAGAGAAAAAAGCGGGAACGGATGGTCCGATATAAATATTCTTTATGCCCAGGGCCAGAAGGGTCAGCAGAATGCAGACCGCTTTTTGTTCATACCAGGAGAGCACCAGTGTTAATGGCAGATCGTTTACGCCGCATTCAAAGGCCTGGGCCAGCGCAACAGCAACCTGAATAGCGGAATAGGCATCGTTGCATTGTCCCATATCCATCAGCCGCGGCAGTCCCCCGATTTCTCCAATGTTCAGGTCATTAAAGCGGTATTTTCCGCAGGCAAGTGTCAGTACGACCGTATCCATAGGCGTCTGCTTCACAAACTCGGTATAGTAATTTCTGCCGGGCTTTGCACCATCACAGCCGCCGACCAGAAAGAAATGCTTGATTGCTCCGCCCTTGACGGCATCGATCACTTTATCCGCAACTCCGAGAACAGTATTCCGGGCAAAACCTGTCATCAGCTCATTTCCGCCGTTAATCCCTGTCCTGTATTGATCTTCGCTGTAGCCGCCAAGTTCAAGCGCCTGCTTAATCAGCGGCGAGAAGTCCTTGACTTTGGCATCTGGGATATGCTTCATTTCCGGATAACCGACGACGGATGTCGTATAAACCCTGTCAGCGTAACTGGCTTTGGGCGGCATCAGACAGTTCGTCGTAAAGAAGATCGGAGCCGGAATATTGTCAAATTCCTTTTGCTGATTCTGCCAGGCCGTTCCGAAATTGCCCTTCAGATGTGTATATTTTTTGAATTCAGGATAGGCGTGGGCCGGGAGCATTTCACCATGGGTATAAATATTGATTCCTTTTTCTTCTGTCTGCTCCAGCAATTGTTTCAGATCGAGCAGGTCATGGCCGGTGATCACAATGAATGGGCCATTTTCTATGGTTGTTGTAACTTTGGTTGGCACCGGATGACCATAAGCCGAAGTATTCGCTTCATCGAGCAGCGCCATGCAGGCAAGATTGATTTTGCCGAATTCCATCAGCAGCTCCAGCCATTCATCGACGGAATGATCTTCTCCGACAGCTTTCAATCCTTTATAAAAGCAGGCAGTGACTTGAGGATCCTGCTTGCCTAGAACATACGCATGCCAGGCATATGCCGCCATCCCGCGCATGCCTAACAGCAAAGTCGAACGCAGCGAGACGATATCCGGATCGCCATGGAACAAAGCGTCAGGTGCAAAATCTTCCGCCCCGCCAAGTTTGTTTTTCTCTGCAATTACCTTTTGTATGAAGGCATCAAAATCTTCAGGATCGAAATTAACATTGGTCACTGTGGCAAACAGGCTCTGCATCACCAAAGCATCTGTTTCCGGTGCAGTTTTCTGACCGGATGCCGCTCTGGCCAATCCAATCAGGGCACAAGTGAGTTCATCATGCTTATTAGCTACTTCCGGTTTCTTTCCGCAGACCCCTGCGTTCGTGCATCCTTTTCCGCCGGCAGTTTGTTCACATTGAAAACAGAACATTTGAGACATAAGAATTTACCTCCCCATATTTTTGTATTGAATCATGGTCTTATTGTCTTTCTAATCATACGTAAAAGATTGCCAGGAATCGGTAACCAAGGTTACAAAAATCTAGATTTGGTATTATTCCGACGCCTCATTGTAAGGATGGAGCTATTAATTGTGGATAATTGTGTGAATATTGTGAATTATTTTCAAATATCTCTTTGAACAAAAGAACTAAAACCGGATCAAACTGCGTCCTAGAACAAGAAATCCTTGATTTGGCTGTCAGAGGTTTCAGCCAGCCTTTCCGGGCAGGCATAAACAGTACCTTTGCCTCCTCTGACATAGCCGAGAAGTGTAATGTTATATTCCCGGGCAAGCCTGATGGTTGCTGTTGTGGGCGTCGATTTGGAAACTACCACGGGTGCTCCAAGCCTGATCATTTTCATGAGCATTTCCGAAGTAAGTCTGCCGCTGATAAAGACCATGCCATTTGCGGCTAGTTCCATCTTGTTTGCCTTCATCAGTATTCCTGTCATTTTATCGAAACAGTTGTGCCGGCCAATGTCTTCATTTAGCACTTCAAATCCGTCAGTGTGAAATAAGACACTGTGGACGCCTCCAATCGTATGAAATATCTCAGACTGTTCAATGAACTTATCCATGATTGTCAAGATATTTCCTGCGGAAAAAGTGGATTTGTTCGTGCTGACGGCGTACTGCGTCTTTTTCAGCGGATTAATGTAGGTATAACACTTGCCACAGCCGGAAGTGATGCTTCTCAGACTTTCACGTCTGTCAATAACGATTCCTTCTCTAAGTTCAATCAGCACTGCCAGCATTTTCTCATTGTATTCGATGCTTTCGATATCTTCATAAGAACCAATAACACCCTCATTATATAGAAAACCCAGGGCCAACTCCTCGTGATGCCGGTTCAGACAGAGAACGGAAACAAGTTCCTGTCCATTGACTATCATTTTAAGGGACACTTCGGCGATAACCTTTTTCGCCGCTTCTTTCATCACAATGGCATCATTTTCTCTTTGGATTTCTACTACCTCAAATTCTTCGTAGACGATTCCTTCGTCAGCAGCATTCATTTTTTACCCTCCAAGCAGCAATATTGCATTTGTATCCTCCAACAGTATCGGAGTTGGTCTTTCTTATCTGCAGCGATTTCCTGGCTGAAAGCCCCACCCTATTTTACCACTAAAATAAGATTTACTGAAATTAATAGGGCGTGATTCATAATCAATCCGAATAGATTCAGTATATTTGCAAGGCATTTCATCAATAATAGAATAGACTTATGAAAGATTTTTTAGTACAAGCATTAAGACATTGAGTCAGTCAGGTGGTGGAATAAAAGCTGGATACTGACGGAATCATTGCCAAGCTCAACTGGTTTTACAGCCTGGAACTGAACCAGGTTGATCTTTATATGGCTCAAAGTAAGATAGTCAAAGATATCTATATCAGCAAAGTATTGGAACGATCATCTTATATTGAACAGCAGCATGTCGATAATATTGCTGCCCAAATACGGAAATACGGCAGTGAGCCGACCGTTTTGGGGGATATTGTTTCCCCGCTCCTGGGAAAGACTGCCGGAAATATTACGGCTGCGTTTGGAATAGTCCCCCTGCTAAAAGCCGATATTCTTCTGGAGAGAAAAGCAATGAGTGATTATAAAGACTTGATTTTGAAAATCGGAAAAGATCATACGTTGTTTTCTGTCCTGTGGGCCAATCTCATTGACGAAGATCTGCACACGGCCTGGTTTTCAAATAAAGTTCAGGAACTAGAGGCTTTCCGTTAAATTTTTTTAGACAGGATTCACTAGGATCATTCTGGCTTTTTGTCTGCCTGAGAATCCACTTTTTCTATTAAATCTCTGGAGAATTCTACGGACAGTTTTGTTTTACAAGTATTATGGTTTAATCGTTTATTATTGGCTGTATTAGCGATATTTGTTTGTAATTTATTGATCCGGGTTAGAAACATATAGAGGACATAAAACACAGCAATCATGATGATCCCTGCAATAAGACCTGTTCCCTGCCCGGAGATAAATGGCATACTTAGGATAATCATGATCAGACTCAGAAAAACAATCCAGGTAGAATAGGGGTATAAAGGCATCTGACACTTGCCTGATGGCGGACACCCATATTTCTTTCGAAAGCGTAAGTGAGTCGCCATAATTACTGCATACGTAAATAACAAAGCAAACCCACCGGAGCTTATCAAAAACAAGTATACACTTGGGAGCATAAGACCAATGCCCAATCCTGCAAGCATGGCTAAACCAGAAATCAGTATTCCCCGATACGGGACATTTCCTTGATCCTTTAACCAACTGGGTGCCTGACCTTCTTCGGCAAGAGACCGCATCATTCTGCCCAGACCAAACATCGCTGCCAGCATGGTAGAAAGTATCGCTGTTATGAGTACAAAATTAATGACGTTGCCCGCCCAGCCGATTCCCCATCTATCAAGCGCAGCTACCATGGGACTGAATTTTTCACTTAGACTGGAGGTGGGGATTAACGGAAGCAGCACAGCAATAGAGACAATATAAAATCCTACCAGAATTAATACTGTGTGGGAAATTACTGAAAAACCCAGCTTCACGCCAAATTCAGAAACCGGTTTGGCAATATGTCCGCCCCCGAAAACAAGAAGCCGCGGCTGCGGGAAAAATGGTTCAATGATGGTAAGTTTTTGTTCCGGGTCTTCAACCCTTTGCAGTTCACCTATTGTTAAAGCTTTTTGCAGCAACGGGTGAAGGGCGGACTGGTTTAGATTGTCTTCGGTATATAAGGTTTTAGAAAAACAGGACTCCATTTTAGTAACCATTACGACTTTTTTCCCTGCATTTAACGCAGTCAGTAAGTTTTGGTAGATATTCATATATGCTGATCTCCCCTTTCTAATCTGTGGATTTTTTTTACAAGATTTTTCAGTGAATTGAAAATTGATTGTTTATACGCTGGACTGTATAATGCGACTTATTTTTTTTAATGATATTAATCCCTGCATAATCCTGTTTGATGCTGAAAAGTTGCTGCAATGGAAGCTGCAGCAGATGACAGAGGATGACCCTGTTCACTCCGGCATGTGCTACAATCACGGTATCCTCATCCGTGCTTTCTACGATTTTTGCAAAAGCGGGCACCACCCTTCGGGCAAGATCGGCAAAACTTTCGCCCTCCGGCGGACGATGATTGGCAATGTCTTTTCCCCTTTGTTCAAATTCATCGCGATTCAAGCTTTGAATCTCCTTGAAACTTTTACCCTCCCATTTACCCAGGTTGATTTCTCTTAAATCCTTCATTTTTACAGGTCGACATAGCCTTTTTTCCCCGATCATCCTTGCTGTTAGCTCAGCTCTCAACAGATCGCTGCTGTAAACCGACCGGACATTTTGATCACGAAGACTACACCAAGCTGTTTGGCCTGCTGTAGCCCCAGGGAGCTTAAACCCGGATTCGACTGCCCCAGATAGCATTTAATTTCACGCTGATGAACAGCTTCAGCATGTCTTACAAGAAAGATATTTCTTTCCGTCATCTTCTGCTCCATCTTCTATTTGAAGCCCCAGTATTTTTTCCAGCTTCAAATTTAACTTGCCTTCAATATTTTTTTTGATTTGCTGCGCAATTTCCATGCGCCTGACGATTATTCGCTGAATATCGGCGTCTTCCTGATATGTTTCAATCTGCTGCCGAAACCGTGTCTCAAGGCAAACCAATCGGTCTCCCTGTACCATTTTATCCGCCAGGTATACAACAGCATATTCATTAATCACCTTTTGATACTGCTCAGGCAAATCCATATGAAAACCAATTATGTCCGCTACCTCAGGGTAATCTAGCGCTGCAACAATTTGCTGTCCCTTGCGGGCATGATCCCTCTCCCCTTTGGCAATGTCATGCAAAAGGGAACTTGCCATTACTAACCCGAGATGAAGCCGTAATCCATGGCTGTTCAAATGCTCGGAAATGATTCCCGCAACTCTGGTTACTTCCTGAACATGACGAAAAACCGGGTCTTTCGTTTGATGATTCTTGAGAACTTTCAGGCATTCCTCACGGGAAGGATAGTTGGAAAGCGTGTTCTGTAAAGCATTCCTGTAGTCTTCTTCCGTATCCAAATCCAGTAATATACCTGCATCTTCAACAGGAATTTGAAGAGATTCCTTCACTTTCCGGCTAAGCAGCAGTTTCAGCCCGCCCTCCGGTTCATTTTCTAAAATGGCTGACCGAAGCCTGGCCGAGATTAAAGGAGGATGTCCCTTTTTCCCATGATAGACAGGATAAACCACGTCAGGGCATCTCTTGGCATAGGCTTGGCTTAACTGCCGGATCGTCTTCGAATTGATGAAAGGATAATCTGCAGGCAACAGAAAGAAAGCTGCAATCTCATCACTCAAAGTGGCAACTCCGGCCTGAATCGAAGAATACATTCCCCGGTAATAATTCTGATTGCTAACCACTCGAACACCCATGCGTCTGAGCACCGGTTCCAGCAATTCAGCCTTATAACCGCTGACTACCCTGATATCCTCTATTCCTGCCTCCTCAAATGTCTTGACTGTCCTTTCAATTGCCAGGGAAGATGCCAGCGGTAACAGCGGTTTGAATATCCCCATTCTTGAAGAATATCCCGCTGCCGGAATGATAGCTGCTATCTTGTCCACTTCCGTCACCTCACACAAACGCTTTCAATTTTGCTGTAAAATGCCCCTATTTATCGTAAGTGCCGGAATAAGTTTTATAGACTTCCTCTCATGTACCGTAGTATACAGTTCCGGCATTTTTATCTCATTATTACTGAAAATAGTATTTTTCTATCATCTAAAAAGATAGAACGCGATGTATCGGCACGATACAATAGCGTTCTTTGATGTGCGCCCGAATGGATAACCGTTCAGTAAGAAATAATTCCCATGTTCGCCGAAATGATGTAGTTTGCTATAAAGGGTATGGAAAAATTGCCCGCCAATTTGTCCTGATGTTTGGTAATAATCCTTTCAAAAGCGGCAATAGTCCGTCTATTAAATCGTTCATGAGTTTTTCTAAAAAATCTTCTTTATCTATATAGTTCCTATAAAATGTGGCTCTAGACAAGCCTGAATAATTCACCAGATCTTGAACGGTAAACAGAATCTTCGTATTTGCCGGAAAAATTTTGCTTTTCCATCTTGTTATATTCTTCAAAAATTATTTATTTCCTTTAATTTCCTAGAGCAAATTCAACTCGTTTTTTTACTTCTTCAAGTGAGCCGAATTACCTGAAACAAATATGATATAGACCTGTTCCAAAAGCATTTCGACCGAATAACCGCGTACTTCTCTCTGGAACAAGTAAAAATCACTTGCGAAAGTTGTGAGCAGCATGTCAGCTCTAAAAATACTGTTAGCTACCGGGAATTCTTTTTCATTTATCTCTTCGAAAAGATCGACAAATATTTGGCTTAATTGATGATACAGCGGACTCCCGTCTTTGGATTTACGTTTTGGCGCAATGTCCCCAACACCTTTAAGTAATTTTGCTTTATTTTCTTTGAATTGGATAAATAGCCTGAGAACCCCCTTCAATCGCTTGCTCGGCGGCTCCTTCCGTTCTTCTTCCAAGTATGCTTCTGTCTCCTCGAAAAAAAGAACAATGTTATCTTTGATTAAATCAAGACATAATTCACTTTTGTTACTATAACGGCGATAGAGCGTACCAGATCCTATTCCGGCTTCTTTGGCAATTTGATTCATACTAACTTGCTCAACATCATTTTGCTCAAATAGCTTAAGAGCAGCATCCAATATGCGTTGACGATTCTCAGCCGCGTCACGGCGTTCCGTCCGCGTCTGTGAACTTTTTTCGTCATTCATTATTGCATCACTCCTAAAATTCAAGAATAAGTACCTTGACAAGCGGAGAGATCTCCGCTTATTATAAGTGATAAGGTTCTCCGTTTAATATTAACTTAATCAAATAGAGATTGCAATAAATGCAATAATACCCTTGGTATGAACCCGCAGAATATTTGACTAAAAGAGGTATTTTTTTATGGAAAAAGAGCTGTCTTCCCCAAAAGTCAATAACGTTATCATTGTTGCCATCCTTATGTCAGGAACGTTTATTGCGACTTTAAATCAAACTTTAATTTCTACCGCACTGCCCCATTTAATGAAGGACTTGAATATTACAAGCAATACGGCACAATGGCTGACCACAGCTTTTATGCTTGTGAATGGAATCATGATTCCGGTTACGGCGTTTTTAATTCAAAAATTTACAACGCGAGCGTTATTTTTTACGGCTATGGTTTTGTTTGGATTAGGCACCTTAATCTGTGCCGTGGCTCCAGGCTTCTCCTTTTTGTTGGCGGGCCGTGTGGTTCAGGCCTCAGGCGCCGGGATTTTGATGCCGCTTATGCAAACCGTTTTATTCGTGATTTTCCCGTTTGAAAAGCGAGGAACCGCCATGGGAATTTATGGGCTGGTAATTTCTTTTGCCCCGGCAATTGGACCAACGTTGTCCGGTTGGATCATCGACCATTATTCATGGCGGGTTTTATTTGAGATGCTTTTACCTATCGCTGTTGCCGTTTTGGTCGCCGCCTATTTTTTATTAAAAAACGTAACCGAATGTACCTCTCCAAAGGTCGATGTGTTGTCGATTCTTTTATCTACGCTTGGCTTCGGCGGTCTTCTGTATGGGTTTAGCATAGCGGGGAATGCCGGCTGGGGGAGCTATCAAGTAATCTTCACCATCATCGGCGCCGCCATTGTGACAGGCTGGTTTATTTTCCGTCAGCTGAAGTTAGATCAACCGATGCTTGAATTCAGGGTGTTTCAGTCAAAGATGTTTACGCTGGCAATGACGCTTATCATCATTGTTTCTATTGCCTTTATCGGTGGGATGACGATATTGCCAATTTATATGCAAAATATGAACGGCTATTCTGCTCTGGAGTCTGGTCTGATGTTGATGCCGGGTGGCATCATCATGGGGGTCTTGTCGCCGATAACTGGACGAATATATGACAAGATTGGTGTCAAGCTGCTCACCAACATCGGACTGTCCATCGTGACTGTCAGTATTTTTATGCTTACACATCTTCGTTTGGAGACATCATTTACTTATCTGGCAGTGGTCAATTCAGTTACGATGATTGGTTTTGCTATGGTGATGATGCCCCTCACCACCGCGGCATTAAACCAATTACCAGCAAAATTAATCCCGCACGGGACCGCAATGAATAATACCCTGCGGCAAGTGGCAAGCGCCATTGGAACGGCGGTTCTTGTCTCGGTGATGACGAACAGCGCGTTAAATCCTAAAGTGTATGGCATGGAGGGAGCTATTCATGGCGTCAACGTGGCCTTTATGGTGGTGACTTGCATCAGCATAGTTGGCGTGGTTCTGTCGTTCTTTATCAAAGGAACCCGCTCGGAAGAAAAAAGTGCCCAAGAAAAAAGTGCCTAATAGCACCATGAAAATTGATTTGTTTACAAAATTCTGTTGTTAAACATTCATTTGAGCAGATACATTTCTTTGTATCTGCTCAATGTTATTCAGACTCCTGAACCTGAATCCCCCAATGTGCAAGTTGTTTTAAAATCGGCATCAAGTCACTACAAAGGTCCGTCAATGCATATTCAACCCTCACCGGCATCTCCATATATTGTTTACGGCAGATAAGACCGTCTTCTTCCAATTCCTTCAATGAACTTGCCAACATCGTATTTGTTATGCCTCTAATCTTACGTTTCAGTTCATTGTACCTTGTTATACCGTCTTGATTAAGCGCGCATAGAATGGGTACTTTCCATTTTCCGCCTATTAACCTTAATGCGCTTCCTAATGGACAATCCTCCATACATGGGCAGTTATTTCTGCATGCGCTGTTGTTTCGATCGTTTTTCATAGTCAGTTTTTCCTTACCTACTCATCATTTTCTGCGTACTTGAAAAATAAAATCCAGGTAGTAATATTGTACTAGGTAGCAAAACTAAAGTAAAGACGATCAAAAAATATTAAGGAGATGGCGAGATGGTTATTAATGAAGAGATCAAAGCAGTTATTGAAGGTTCGGCCTTTCTCTCTCTTGTCACACTGGGTGCAGATGGCATTCCTCACCCAATTATTGTTGGCAAAGGCGAAGTTGTAGGCGACACAGTTGTCTTCGGCATTTACAAAATGGACGTAACACAACAGAATTTAGCAGCTGACAAAAACATATGGGTTGTTGCAGCCACAATGGACGGCGGACCTAAAGGCTATCGTCTCAATGGTACAGCTGAGGTCAAGGATAAGAAGCTCATTTTCACCCCAGCAAAAGTTGATGCGCTGATATAGACCTTCTTTCTAGCGCCAGTTGACACGAATATAAAACAGGAATCCATGAAAAAGCCAGGATTTTTTCCTGGCTTTAGGCTGTGTAAGTAATCTGCAATTTGTTATATTATCTTTTGGTATTCTTTCATTATTCATGGTTAAGGTTATACCATCACAGTTACTCAATTATACAAAGTGAATAAAAGACAACCGGAATCAGCCCGGTTGTCTTACTTACTTTGCTTAATTTAATTTAGTTCCTTATTCCTTTGTTTTAGAAGAGCGCCAGAAAAGTTACATAAGCAAAAATCATTTCCTGTCCAATATCCCAGCTCATAGCCATTGCAGGATCTTTGTCTGCGAGCTCTGGATGCTCTTTAACGATATCACTCCAAGAGATCAACAATAGTTCTTCCATTGAAGCACCTCCTATTAATAAATACCATACTCCATGACAAACTTGTTTACGGCGATGATGTTTTCCGGCCTACCTGTGATGATTTCCTTATCGGTGCAAAATACATATCCGCCGCCTGGGGCCAGAATGTCTACTAATTCTTTGGCCTTGGCGATACATTCTTCCTTCGTACCAAATTGCAGTAAGGTTGCCGGATAAAGTCCCGAAATACACATGGTATCTCCGAGTTTATCCTTGATCTCTTTAGGGTTCCCGTATTCGAACCAGCCCATGGATTTCTTGGCAGGCAGCTCTTGCAGGTGATCGTAATAACGTGACCAATCACCTTCATAAATCGGAACGACAATGATATCCTGGGAAGCAAAAAACTCCATAATCTCTTTAAAGGACGGCCAGTAAAACTTGTCAAAGTCCGATGTTTTCAACATCGTTGGTAAATGCATCGGTATATAAACAACTTTGGGATATTGCTTTGGCGGAACCATATTAAGCTGGCTCATGCCAAACTTGATGACCAACGGTGTAAACGCTCCTATCGCTGCTAAAAGTTCCCCTGGACAACGTCGGATATCCAAGAATGCGTTTTTGATGCCGCGGAAGAAATCAGCAATCCAATCCATCGGGTGAATAATCGTAGCATCAACAAGTTTGGGCATTCCATATTGCGCGGCAAGTGCACCGACGATAGCTCCGGATTGTGCCCCAAACATGCCGAATTTCATAGCTCCTTTAGCCAATGCCAAATCTTTTGCCGGTGAAGGTTTGGCCAGTTCGGCGTATTTCCTGGGCAAGATTTTTCCTGCCAAAAACCTGAACGGATCTTTGGCAAACTCCGAATATTCATCAGCTGTCATGATTTGGGCATGCTCATCCGAATACTGTACGACAGTACTGTCACTCAAATAATGAAATGCTTTGCTCCCTAATGCCTGATAAACACCGCCTGGCCTGGCAAAGTAGCGATGAACCATGTCCAGCGGGATTTCAGTGACCACTTTCATCATGGCTTTACGGCCTTTATCCATATCCCAGTTGGTTTCTGCATCGCTATACCCTGCAAACTCGGCGCACCAAGAACCATAAGTTCCAAGCACAGGTACGCGGTCCGGCTGCTCCAGATTAAAGGCTTTGTATACCCGATCTAAACGTTCTTGATACAGATTCATCATATCGCTCATGGATCAGCCCACCCATCCTTGGCATATTTTAACCCCTTCAGCGGCATTTGTCGTAAAGGCATCCGCACCAATGCTTTGACATACATTCTCATTCACAGGTACTCCACCGATAATCACCTTGACTGAATTTCTAAGACCTGCTTCAGTAAGGCCGTCAACGGTCTCTTTCATGCTATCCAGCGCCAGCGTCAATACGCCGCTTAAACCGACTATTTCTGGGTTGACCTCTTTAACCTTGTCCACGATCTGACTGACCGGGACATTGATCCCCATGTCGATGACCTCAAAACCTGCGGCTTCTACCATGGATTTGAAAATATTTTTGCCGATGTCATGAAGGTCTCCGAAAACGGTAGCCAAGACAATTTTTCCGCCTTTTGCTGAGGAGCCTGCACTTAAAGCCGGTTTGAGCTTGTCCATGACATTCTGCAGCACTTCCCCGGCAAAGACCAGGTCCCCGATAAAGTACTCGCCCGAGTCATAGCGCTCACCTACGAGCGTCATACCTTGCTGACAGGCTTTAACAATTTCTTGGACTTCTGCGGCGTTGCCGTCTTTGCTGAGCATTTCATCAATCGCCTTGTTTAATACGTCTTCGTCCAAATCGGACATCGCTTGAGTCAGGACTTTTGAATCCACCACTTCAAGTCATCCTCCTTATTTTATACCCGAGAGGCAGTAATCACGCTGTATTAATAAGACAACTTGTAATAAAAGTAATCTAACTAGCAGCAATTCCATTATTAGAAGAAACTTTATTGCGTATTCCGATAACCAATAGACAAGCTACACCCATGAGAATACCATCTAAAATCAAAGCTGATCCCCAATTTCCTGAACCTCCGCGAAGCGCACCGGAGATTACCGGAGCCAAAATAGCACCGATCTCAGAAACGAGATTCAATGTGCCGAACGCTGCGCCGCGTAAATTGGCCGGCGCGTTCTCTGAAGCCAGAGCGTGTCCAACTGGACATAAAGCGAAGTAGATCAAACCCGAAAGAAATAGTATGACGGATTGAATAACCATATCTTTTCCACCGGTTGTTACATAGGCCGTGAAGATAAAGATGAATAATGTCATTAGCGCTAACATGACGATAAATATATTACGGCGGCCATTGGGTTTATGGGAAACCATATCGGATATTTTACCGCCCAAAGGAAAACCGATTACTCCGGCAATGGCATTAAATGATATAACAAGAAGCGCCGCAGTGAGCGTTCCGCCACCAAAATCTTTGACAATGGCACCGCCCCAAAAACTATAAAACCAGAGATGCCATAATAAGGGGATGTGTACAAGGTAGATAAGAATAAGGTTTCTATCCTTTAATACCGGTCCAACTTCGCCGCCTTTGGTAACGACAATATAGCCTAAGAATACAATGGCCAAGAAGGATAAAATAACAGCAATCATTACATCACTTAATCCTATCGTATTTGCCGCAAAATAAATAGCCATGATGACAATCATGAAGACTATGGAATATTTAGACAAATTGATTATGGCCTTCATGTAATTTTCGGGAACGCTTTTATCTTCCGGCTTTAAAGCAATCCGCATGATTATAGCCACGACAATTGAAACTATCCCCAGAACTATAAACGGCATTTTCCATGCATTCTGACCTAAAACAGACTTACCCGCATTTATCAAAGGTATTGTTCCAACCAAAGCCGCCGACAGCCCCACAGTAAGCCCTGCCATAACGACACCCATTCCTAAACCAAGCTTCTTGGGGGGAGTTACCTGGGCGACCAGGGATCGGTCATTTGAATAAAGAACTCCTTCACCTAACCCGGTTAATACGCGTAAAGCAACAAAAACCATCAAGCCGCCAATCAAACCGGTAAAAAGTGTCGTAATTCCCGCCCAGAAGATACTGATAACAATGATTGTGCGGTAACCAAATTTATCTCCGAAGTATCCTCCTGGGAATTGTGTCAGCATGTATCCGGCAAAAAATAAGCTTCCCAGTAATCCGCCAAGGGCATACGGGTTTGCAGCAGCGCTCAAAAAACCCACCTTATTGGCAATCATCCAGTTCACCACCGGACCGGTACATGCGCGGTCAGCATAAGATACGACCCACCCAATAAACAACATTGCCCATACCGTATGGTAGCTTTGCCATCCTTTTTCTGTTTGTTCAGTCATAAATAGACCCCTTTCATACTTAATTTGTTTGGCTCAAAGATATTTATCCTCCAGAAGCATTTTTAATAATTTTTTGTATTTTCTAAAAATTAGTTTATCAGGAAACAATAGATATGTATAATATATATATAGTAATATATGCATATGATTTTCGTATCATATTTAAGAAGGGGTACTTATGGATATACGTCAATTACGTTACTTTCGGACAATTGTCGAAAAAGGACAGATCACGCTGGCAGCAAAAGCTTTGAATATAGCCCAACCCCCTCTGAGCCAACAACTCAAGCAGCTCGAAGACGAACTGGGAACGTCATTAATCATCAGAGACTCCAAACATTGGGAAATAACTGAGGCTGGAATATTGTTGTATCAACGTGCAGTAGAAATGATGAATTTAATGGAAGATACCAAAAAAGAAGTCAAAGAATTCAGAGATGGAATTCGAGGTACGCTACTCATTGGATCGTCGTCAACTTGCGTTTCCTTACTGCCTGGCCGGATTAAACTTCTTCAAGATCAATATCCAAAACTTTATTTTAAGTTATTGCTAGGCGATTCGCGTTGTCTTGAAGAACTGTTGGAGAAAAGATCAATCGAGGTTGCATTGCTATTACTTCCTGTTAAATCCAAGGAAATTAAAGCTCTCCGTTTGCCCAAAGAACCGTTTGTGGTTGTAATACCATCAGACTGGAGTATTTTTTTTCCTGAGGATACTATAAGTTTACAGGATATTGTTACTTATCCTTTCCTTCTGTTGAGAAGAATCGAAGGAAGAGGTTTGTATGAGGAAATCCTAGAAAAGTTTAATGCGTACGGCTTGATGCCTGATGTGATATTCGATTGCTCTGATATTTCTACACTGCTTACTTTAGTTACTTTGGGAGTTGGGTTGACTCTAGTCCCCAAATTCAGCATCAGCCCTGTTTTTAATGAAAAGATAAAAATTCTGCATATTAAGGAATCTTTCCTTGAAAAGGAACCTGCAGTTGTATGGATAAAGGACAGATATTTGTCCAAGGTAACCAAAAAATTCCTTGAGACATTCTCAGAATAAATTTGGACTTTCTCTTTCACTTTGGTTCAATTATGCAGAGTGAACAAAAGACAACCGGAATCAGCCCGGTTGTCTTACTTACTTTGCTTAATTTAATTTAGTTCCTTATTACTTTGTTTTAGAAGAGCGCCAGGAAAGTTACATAGGCGAAAATCATTTCCTGTCCGATATCCCAATTCATACCCATCGCAGGATCTTTGCCTGCGAGCTCCGGATGCTCTTTAACGATATCACTCCAAGAGATCAACAATTGTTCTTTCATCGTGAGGCACCTCCTATTTATAAATACCATACTCCATGACAAACTTGTTTACGGCGATGATATTTTCCGCCTTGCCGTCAGCTGCCGAAAGAAGTTCCTTATCGGTAGAGAAAATATATCCTCCGCCAGGAGCCAGATCATCCAATAATTCTTTCGCTTTAGTGATACATTCTTCCTTCGTGCCATATTGTAACAACGTTAACGGAAAAAGCCCTAGTATACACATGGTATTTCCAAGCTTTTGTTTAAGCTCTTTAGGATCTCCGTGTTCGAACCATCCCAGTGTTTTCTTGGCAGGCAGATCTTGAAGATGATCATAGTATCGTGACCAATCTCCTTCATAGAATGGCATTGGAATTACGCCATTAGCCACGAAGGCCTCGATAATCGTTTTAAACATAGGCCAGTAAAATTTATCAAAATCTGCTGTTTTAAGCATAGTAGGTAAATGTAAAGGAAGTAGGATGATTTTGGGGTTTGCTTTCGGTGGTGTTGAAAACATCTGACCCATTCCAAACCTTATTACTAATGGAGTAAGTGCCTGCGCAGCCTCAAGCAATTCTTCAGGCCGACGACGCATATCCATAAATGCGCCTTTAATACCCCGGAAGAAATCGGCAATCCAGTCTAATGGCATTATTGCTAAACCATCAAATAGCATAGGTATTCCATACTGGGTTATTAGATTAGCCTCTGCAGCGCCCTTTTTCGCTCCATACATACCAAATTGCATAGCGCCTTTTGCCAGTGCTAAATCCTTTGCAGGTGAGTCTTTTGCCAATTCCGAATATTTCCGCGGCAAAACTTTTTCCACCATGAACCTAAATGGGTCTTTAATAAATTCAGGATATTCTTCGCTACTCATTACTTCCGCATTCTCATCTGAATATTGAACAATGTTGCTTTCATTCAAATAATGAAAAGATTTACTGCCCAAGGGGAACAATAAAGCCATGTTCGAGTAAGCTTTGCCTGGTGCGGCGCTGTGAAGGACCGACGGGGCCGTGCGGTATGCTTCGTAATCCATTTCGAAAGCCATGGCAATGACGGATTTTGGTTGAAAACCCGCATACTTTTCCCAGTCTGCTTCAAAAACACTTAATCCGAAAACTTCCACTTCCTGATTTTTAAGAAATTTTTCGATATTAAACGGAGCATAAACCGTTCTGCCATTAGGCATTTTGAACGGGCGTGACTTTGGCCTGCTCCAGTTGGCATAAGTCCAGCGATCGTCATAGGGTGCAATACCAGCTAAATCCGCTCCCAGAAAGCGGGCTGCCTTTTTCATAATCAGACTAGCCTCGTCCGCGGAATTGAATTTCCATTGCCTTCCCTGACTCTGCCTTTCTTCAGCTTTGGAATTATCCCAATTAAACATTCCTTGAATAACCACAGGTTCTTTCGCCATTTCATTCGTTTCGGGATTAATGGGATAATGTGCAATCACACCTGCGGGACCACTACCAGGTGCCGTAAATCCGTTGTAATTATATTCCACTGACCAAGCCGCTGTACACAAGGCCACGTCCAGTGCGCGCCATCCTAATTCTTTTTGGCGCAACGGCAAAACAGTGCCATCATGCTGAGAGAAAAAAATTACTCCCGTTTCGCTAACGGTTGCATTACGCCCTTTAATCCCAAGCTTCTCGGCGTTAATCCGCGGAAGGTCTTTCCCGGTATCTTTTTTTCCTGTGATTTCAGAAACATCATCATGCACAAATTTCATTGGCGTCTTATTTTCTTCAGTATCGAATACTCTTTGATAGTAAATCTTGTTTCCTGGAAAACGCTGATACTTTGCATCCACGGTGTAAGGAAATTCCGAGGTTTCTTTGATCGGAGCTACCACGTCCGCCGCTTCGGCCACTAATGGGTTAAAGGTCTCCTTTGCCGCTGCAGCCGATGCCACGGCAACAGCTACGGCACCCATGAGCGATGTTTTGAAAAAAGACCTCCTGCTTACATTGTTCGCCATGTAATTTCTCCTTCCTTAATATAGAATCATGATTTCGTTTTCATTATACTGATCTCAAATTATGGCCACTATGCTCAGCAGCACAGTTGTTAAATTAATTTTGGCTAAATTTTTATTGGTGCAAGATCAATACAAATAAAAAACTTGTGACGCACCTAGAGGATGCGACACAAGTTCATTTCGCTCAAGTCATCATTTATAATCAAATAAACCCATTATCTATAAACACCGATTTTTTCATAGTCTTCTATTATTCCTTTGTGAACATAAATTTTATTATTGTCATTCTTTAGCTTGCCTACGTTTTTGTAATGATGGAACATTCGACATACCGTAACCCTAGTGGTACCGATAATTTCTGCTATTCGCGCATGAGATAAATTGACGGTTAACTCATACCAATCCTCATGCTCTTTATATTCCCCGGACTGAATCAGTGATACGAAATAATAGATTAGCTTTTCTTTTGGAGATGACAAGGAAGAAAATATATTGGCTCCTTCAAAAGCGCACATCAATCTAATCGTAACAGTGGATACTATTTCTATTCCCAAATTAATATCCGCAAGCATTCCTTGAATCAGATCGTCCCGGGACACCTTATAAGTCTCACAGTCTTCAAGAACTTTAATACTTATGTTAATTGGCAGTTGACAAAAGGCCGGCGCTAGACCGAAGATTCTTCCGGGACCTGCCAGACAAGCAATTCTTGATTCCCCACAGATACTATTTAGACAATAAGCTACCCATCCTTTGGTGACTAGACACGCATAATGCACGACATCCCCTTCATAAAATATGGTTGTACCCTTTTTGAATACCTCTTTATTATTCTTCCTTTTAACGAAGTTAAAGAGAATTTCATCTGCAGGTGGCTCTATCCACTCCAAGTGTACCGCTGAATTATCTAAATACATGACTATCTCCCCCAGAATATAGTCTAAGCAAAAATATCATTTAATTAGATTAGCATTTACTAAAAATTCCATAGCTTTTTTGCGCAAATATTCGTTCTCCAGAACACCGATATCATTCGTCAGATCAGCGGGGTGCTCATTGACAGTAACTTGGATTCCTTCTGCTTGGATGACAGCGTCTAAAATTTTTTCTCCAAGTATTCTTCTTGCAGCTTCCTCCTTACACTCAGCCAACAGCTCATCTGAGGACATCTTTCTTTGCATTAAGTAAACGACGAGTTCCATATTGAAAACATTTTTTAGTTCCCTGGTATAATCCTGATACAAATCCTCTGCTGCTTGATCTAATATCTCCTGATCGAATTCGTACTTACAATTCTCGGCTACTGCCCCCATGACTTTACTCATATTCGCAACGTGTGCTCTAGCCCTTTTTTCCTGAAGGATTTTATTTTTAAGCATCTTTTTGAATCCCTGCAGCGTTTTCACCTTCGGCTCAATCTCATGAATGTTTTCGTCTGTCAATTCCGGCTTTTTAATCGTAAATACTTTAACAATTTCGATGGAGAATGTGATCTCATACCCCCATAAGGCTTGGAATTCAATTAAGACCGGTTGTATTGTCGTATCAAAAACGACGGTGTCACCCATCTTCTGTCCGAGCAGCTTAGCTGAAAACTCCGGTAAAACGTTTTCGTCACCCACCTTGAATTGTAAGCCGTCTTCTTTCACTTTCGGATAAGGCATACCCGTCTCTGTTCCAACAATATTAACAATCACAGAATCGCCTGTTTCAATCGGTTCATTCCTTTTTTCGACCCGGACTTCGTCCAAAGATTTGAGAATACCGTTCATCGCTTCCTTCATTTCATCCTCTTTAACTGATACATCAAAACTTTCGAGATTTAATCCTTTATACTGTCCAAGTTCAAACTGTTTCATTGTTTATAGTTTACTAAAATTGCACCAAATTTTCGTTATTTATGCTCAATAAATCATTTTGAATGACATCATAAATCAGGAATCTCCTTTAGCCCGTGCCCAAATGCGTTTGAATACATTCCATACAGGATACATTGGTTAAAAAGGGCTTGCCGATCTGCTTGGAGATTATTCTCTTTTTGTAAAGATCTATCGGCGATATTACCCGGCCAGGGGCAAAGAATCATCGCGTTCTTTGCCCCTGATCTAATCCGTGATAAAATGTTTTGCTGATGAGAACTAAAATCGGCCTCCGGTGGCTTTACTGCCCCATTATCGTTCTAACGCTGTTATACTATCTTACTTCATCTTTGACAAATAAAGCTGCTGCAGTAAGTATAAGCGGAACAATTACAAACACTGCAAAATTCGTTGTCAGAGAAGCTTTTTGCGTAATCAATACCCCCCAACCAACGGGCCGAATGAACCGCCAAAACGCCCCATCGCAGATGTCCATCCTAGGCCGGTGGCACGAAAAGAATTGGCGTAATTTAACGTAACAATCAAGTAGACCAGAGATATTATCCCGTAAACCCCAGACCCCATAAAAAACAATAACATAAGACTATTTGTCAATGGATATCCTGCTTGTACCATTAACTTTGGAAGCCAGGTAATAATACCGTAGTGTGTAAAAAAAACCATCGCGAACATGATCCAAAACAGAACCGTTTTTTGTACTAAACCGTTTTTGAACAGACTCAAAAAAGGAGCCTGATTGAGATTTCCACTATCGACTACATACTTGTCCTCTTGAGCGGGAATATACGCAGGGTCGACTTTTGTCAATGTCTCACTAATTTTTTCTAACTTATTATATTTTATTAGCCGATCCATCGATTCAGGGATTGAAAAGCTTACAAACACAACAAATATCAAAGGAATAAAACCAATCCAAAACATTGGCCTCCAGCCATAAACAGGCAGAATACCCATCCCAATTAATGCACTTATCATCGTCCCTATAGGTATGCCGAGAGTACTGATTGTGACAAGTTTAGACCGATGCACAAAGGGAGAATACTCCGTAAGCAGAGCGACTGTAATCGGTACAACCCCGGCCAGACCTGCTCCGGCAATAATTCGGCAGACGGAAAAAAAGGCAGCGGATTTCCCAAATCCCATCAGTCCTGTAAATAAAGCATAAACAATAATACCTAATATCAGAACTTTCTTCCGTCCTATTCTGTCCGCAAGCATACCTGCTACGATTCCACCAATCATCATTCCGTAGAGTGTATTACTGCCGATAAGCCCAAACACTTTGGCACTGATCCCGGTGTCCATCATAAGAGTAGGAAGGGCCACTCCATAAACCCCTTGATCATACCCGTCAAATAGCAATATGCTCATACCCACCATAAAAACAATTATAAAAAATCTATTGACTTTACTATCTCCAATCATCTTTCCAACGTTAATCGTTCTCATTTGACACCGCTCCAAACTTTTTACGTGATTTTGTTGAGGGGCAATGCAACTTAGTACTGAAAATACGCTAACACTTAGCGCAGCTACAAACAGAAATCCCACAGACATTTCCAAACCATGACGTACTGAATGTTCACTGTTGGAACGCAATAACATTACGCTTAGGATTTCTGTTTGCCTAACGCTGCTGTCAAAAACAGCTCACTTATGTATTTTGTGTGTGGGTGTATTCATACAAGTATTATTCTGCCGCTTTTTTTGCTCCGCCTGCAAGCGCTGCGCAAATTACGCCAAGAAATGGCCCGGCAGCCATAACTGCCCATATCGGGGTTGAAAAAACGCCTTTCGTCGAAACGAGCATTGCGCCAATGACAACGGGGCTGATTTGCGAAGCAAACTGGAAAACAAAGTTAGATACACCCGTTGCTGTCGCCGCCATTTTACTTCCTGCGTAATCAACGATGAGGGCACTCAAATGGCTGTTTGTTGTAAATGAAATAAAGCCCAATACAAAACTGCTGATGAGTAACCCCGTCAGCTGTGTTTGCGCTCCAAAAATGAATATCATCACGCCAGTAATAAAATAGCCGAATATTAGGAACTTTCTTCTGTCAATTTTAAATTTATCGACAGCAGTACCGGATAATAATGATGAAATGATTCCGCCAATAGCTATCAAAATCCCAACTGTTCCAATATTTTGAGCAAAACCCAAACTCCTTGCATAGCCAAAAGCCCAGTTATATAAAGCCAATTGAAACCACATCAGACCAAATCCGGACAAGCTGATCAACAATACCCCTTTATTCGTGAATAATACTTTAAAGCCCCTTAAAACATCGCCCAAGGTTTGGGTCGCTTTTTCCGGTTTATCTCCTTTCACAAAAAGGAAGATGAGTACGGCAACGATGATGGAAAAAATGGCGGCGAATTTAAACCCTGCTTGCCATCCGTACGCATGCAGAATTTTCGGGCCGAATAAGCTGGCAATAAAATATCCTGCATTAGGACCGGCCAGTATGATCCCGAAAGCCATACTTCTTTTTTCCATGGTAAAATAATTACTGATTACTCTGGCACAACAAGCATAAATTGTGCCTGCACCCAGCCCGAGAATAATTCGCAGTCCCATCGCTTGGGCCGGAGTTGAAACCATCGTCATGGCATAAGAAGAAAGTCCGCCAACAAGCAAACTGATACTCATAATGAATTTAACGCCAAATTTATCTGCTAAGACACCGGCCGGTATTTGCGTAATGATATAACCCGTGAAAAAAATGGAAAAAATTGTTCCTGCAACTGCTGCATCAATTCCGAAAACCTTCATCATTTCCGATTGCATCGGAGACCAAATGAATCGGGTCACGAATGTAGCGACAAAAGCTAAGAGCATTAAGAGCAACATAAACCATTTTACAGATCCCTTGTTTTGTTCCATATAGTAGCTAACCTCCCTCGTTCATATAAAAAATATTTCGCACTGTTTACCGTTTGCCTTCTTCTGAAGAGTTCAAGCCACCATTCTGACTGAAAAACAGGATCATTTGCCTTATCAATCAAATCAGCAGGTGGCTCAAACCGTTCCCAATGGTCACTATTCTTGTTTTGTGTTCATCGTTATTTGCATCACTGTTTAGTTGCTTAAAGTACTTTGTGCAAATCGCCTTTTGATCCGTCGGGTTTATAAGGAGCCGGGGCGACTGTTGCGCGTATTTCCTTCTGCGGATGGCCGGGAGCCCCCCATACAATCGTGACTTCATTGCCGATTTCTGCCTGGTCAATATCCAGGACCGCCAGACAGAGCATCTCACGGAAGTAATAGCTATACCCATATGAGGATGTTGTCCCAACTAGTTTTCCGTTTTTCAGGACCTTGTCGACATACATCCCGCCTCTCTGATATCTTGGGAATTCAATGAAGTCATAATGGTCGCCTTTTTTGAACATGGACGCATAGACATCAACAACATCTTCCACATTCCAAACCAGAGTTCGAACGATCCTCTTTGGATTGGCTATTTCCTGTTCCAGTGCTTCGCGCCCCAAGAAATCATGGTCAAACTTAACAACCTTCGTCCATCCTAATTCGACAGGGCTGCGATAGTAGTCACTGATATCATTTCCTTCAAAACTGCCATAAAGATTTAATGTGGTCATAGAAGCAGGCATTGATGCTTTAAAGGTTTCTAAATAGTCACTTAAATCACTGCTAAACATAGCTGGAATATAGTCAGTAATGATCGTTGGGAAACATGCTTCTAGATGGTTAATAAAAACTGTTCTTCCGCCCAAACGACGGACTCCAAATGCATCTTTATACTTCAACAATTCCTGTATGATTTCTTCTTTCCACTCATGAGGTCCAACAAGCTCATAACCTGGTTCTCCTGCCATACCCTGCCGAATCGCATAAAAACTTCTGCCGGCTAAAGAAAGCCTTGAAGGATCGCAAAGACTTCGAAGAAAAATATCTGATGATCTTGTCCATTCTAACGATGGAACTGAACTATCAGCAAATTGCCAATAAACTCTTTCAAATCTTAAACCATCCTATCGCGTTTACTGATATATCCTTTAAAACACTTGGCTTCACCGACTGTGTCGAGATCAATGATTATGTCTGGCAACATTACACAACTCAGGAATACGAGCCGGTTGCTTACCTGAATATTGTGAAAGACGCCGGGCTGCAATCGGTCTTTGATAGCGAAGACCCGGTCTTAAATACCGAGCCCCTCAAACTCCCTCACCGCAGGCTGGGGTGTAAAATAGGCAACGGCGTCAACATGCTGGGCTGGGTGACTCTCATTGAATACTTTCAGGAATTTACCCCTTATGACTTCCAGCTTTTAAAATTGGTTTCCCAAGTGCTCCTGACGGAATTCAAAAAAGACTCCAACTACAACTATTCAAGGGGGCAAGTTTTTGAATATCTCATTATCGATTTATTGAACGGAACAATCAAGAAACCTTCTATTCTGCAAAATCGGATCCAGCAGTTGGACTTTACCATTCAGGAACATAAACACGTTCTGGTTATCAATTTGAAGTCAAAACATCGTGATTCCCTGGTATTAATTCGTAAGGACCTTGAATCAATCCTCTATGGGAGTAAGACATTGATCTACGGCGATAATTTAATTCTCATTCAAAACAAAAAAAACCAAAACCCGTTTACCGATATTGAAAAAACACTTTTAGAGCAATATATTGAGTCAAATCATCTACTATGCGGTATAAGTCAAGAATTTAGTGATTTGGCAAACATCCGCCAATATTATGGGCAAGCGCTTAAAACCGTCGATATTGCCTTGAAACTTGATATCGGTAAAAGTCTGTTATTTTATGACGATGTCATGCACTATCACATGATCGATGAACTCCAGAAAAATTTGGAAGTGAACAATTTTTTTGACCCGCTCGTAAGAAAATTGATTTTATTCGACAATAATTATAAAACGAGCTTTACCTATAGCTTATATACATTTCTAAATAATGAAAGTGATTATGTTGAGGCTGCGCGAATTCTGCAAATCCATAAGAACACTATGGTTTATCGGATTAAACGAGTAAAAGAAATCCTAAATACCGACCTGAACAATAATAATGCCATCCATCACATGATGCTGACCTTTGATTTATTAAAATATTTGCATGGTGAAAATTTTTGGGAACATATCAATGCCATTTCTGTACAATAGCTGTAGCCTTCAAAAATATCATCTGGCTCAAAATTGACTAAACCGTAAATCGGTATACTTTGATCTTTACAGGCAAGTTCTATTTACAATATTTTCAATCTGTGAGAACATGAGTTAATTCTTATATATTCTTACGGAGGTTGGTTTCTTGATTGATTTTTATGCTCTTGGTTTGTATCTCAGAAACTGGATCCAAATAATTACTTGCTTTTTCCGCACGAGATTAATATCTAATCTTGCCAAAGACATGGAGATTCTTATCCAAGCTCCTGCCTGGTTGGCAATCAGCTTTGTTCCTCGTTAAGCCGGAAACGGTAATTGGCTGGCATCGGAAGTCCTTCAAGCTTTTCTGGAGACGGAAGTCCCGAAAATCCGGCAGACCTAAGATCTCTCCCGCAACTATAGCCCTAATCAAAAGAATTCATCGGGAAAACCCTTCACATGAAAGATGAAATAGACATTTCTCAGTGCACAACGTTTGAAGAAATCCACCAAGCGATCAGCGACTGGACTGATTATTACAATATCGAGCGATACCAATGGGATTTGGCAAGATTAGCTCCACGGGAGTATTACAAGTACCTCGTTACAGGAGAATACCCTTTAACAATACCAAAAGCAAAAGGTAAAAATTGAAAGTAGGTGGGGCTCTGCCCCACACCCCGAGGTTTTTCGCTTTGGTTTCCAGGGAGGCAGTGCTTACCTTCAAAAAAAAGAAGCGGTGCTAATACGCATCGCCTCCCTTGTAAACCCACACGGGCGCTCGGGTCGCTCCTCAGCGTTGCCCTATCCTCCCTTGTGGTAAAGCACGGTTAGTATAACATAAATACCTATTTGATTGGAACGTTAAAAACCCAAATTGTCCTTGACATGGGGTACACATTAAACATTCTGTATGCCTTGTTTCGATGATTCGGATTAATATTTTGAATTGAAGAATGCCTTTAGCTTCTTAACTCAGTCTTTCATTGTCATAGGGATTTTTCTTTCAGTCTGGCGTTCTGCACAATCAAATCAAATGCAATGTATCTGTATTATCTCTTGCCCGATCCACCGCAGGAAGGACAGATCACTTGCCCGCTGCCACCGCATCTTGAGCAAAACACAGTTCTTTGCGTCTGCTTATATTGTTTTGAAACGGGGTCATATGCCTGCTGATATTCAATTTTACTTCCTGTGCCGCTGCAATAGGTGCATATACTTCGCCCCGATCCGTTGCAAGTACCGCAGTTTGAGCTGCCGGTCGAGCCTCCCGAACTCCCCTGGCCGTTGCCGGCGGAAACAACGCCCGAAGTTCCGGCGCTTGGAACGCTTAGCCCTGCCGTACCGGAGGCAGCAAGGTCAATCGTTGTGTTTGTGTCTAAGGTGGCGGCACTGCGGTCACTGGAAAAATCAACAATGCCATTGTCGAATATAGACAGAAACAAGAAGCTCGGTACATAAAGACAACCGTCGATACAAACAGCAGTCTCCGTTCCTACTGCCTTAATGCTTTTTCGTCCATAGGTCATTTCCGCAACGCCAGCCGTTACCTTGAGTACGCTGCCATTAATCTTGGTGGTCAGTGCGCTTTTATCTTCGCTGCAAAAGCACGCTATCTCTATATGGGCCAGCACATCTTCTAATGGGTAATACCCACATTTAGGACTGTCCGGATAGGTAAACGGCAAATTATCCGTTGACACCTCGTTGCCGTTTATCACTAAACGGTAGCGCGTTCTGCTCTCGTCATCCTCAAAGGGAAACGTTTGCTCCTGCTCGTTTTCCAGCGCTGCATTTTCTCCAGTAGTTGTTTGCTCAGGTGATGACTCAACGGGGTTTTGGTTTTGATTACAAGCGCTTAGTGTGACACAAAGCATTGCAGCCAAGATTAACGCCAAAAATCTACGTTTCATATTCATCACACCTTTCTAATTTTTTTGTTTTCCTTGTTCTCCTTGACATCAAATTTACCCTCCTTTGGACAAGTTACTCTCCTTCAAGCGTATTAACACATCCTGCAGAATAGCCGTTACTCCGCTCCGGTTGCCGATGAATCCTTCGCCCTGCGCCCACAGAGAATCAAAGTGAGCTTGAAACTCCCGCACAAGCAAAAGTTGGTCAGAGTGGATCATCACCGGCTCTGGCCCGCTCCAATGATTTATCGCCACATGATGATTTTGCTTAAGCTGCCAGCAGTTGTTGGCATGAAGCAGGGTAATGTCATCGAGAATCAATAAATTGAAATTCGGAACGCAATTGAGGTAGTGGACATAGCCGCTTAAAATAGCGGCACAGCCCTCGGCGTCCAAGATTACAAAGCCCTTGTTCATAAAATACAGTCCCGGCATCCGACAAAAGCCGTCCTGCGCAATTTTGTTCAGTCTTGCCAGGGAAAGTATCTCACGGAACACCGCACCACCTTTCAGCGTTTCGTCCATACCGGACTTGAAGCGGATAAACTCCGCACTACGCCACGAAAGTTCTTCCTCGTTGTGCCCCTGGGTTCCCAAAAAGCGATCGTAGGCATACGGGGTCATATACATAGGGTTAATATTATCTTTGACCACATCAAGAGCGCCGGGGGTGGCAAACTCCGAATAGATGATTTCCAGGATGTTGCGGGAATAATCGTCGCCGTAAATATTCAGCACCGGTTGGGCGTAGCGAATCGTCTGCTCAAAGCTCTTTTGCGTTTCCTGGACAAAAGCCGCGTCACTAATGATCATTGCCACGGACGGAGCTGCATTTTTCGGTGTTTCGGTAATCAGCACCGCGTATTTTTCGGGAATGATAAGGTGCATCTGATTGGTGACGGTCTGCGTCAGGCCATGCACCACCGACAGCCGGATATGCCCCGAAACCAGCGATTGCATATAGGTGTCGATCAGACGGGACATCGCCTGCGTATTGCCCGAAATGCAGACTAACAGCCGGATGCGCAGTTTGCTCTTGGCAATCATGTGCAGGAGCAGTCGGGACACGTCTTCGCTGACCACAGTGGCGATCTCGTCATTAGAGAGAAAAATATCCACACCGCTTTCATCAGCCAGCTCCGCTAAAAGCGGCTCCAGACCAAGGGCAATATCCAAATACCCGATTTTGACCAAACTTTCGGAATCATTGACGGAGAATGTCCGCGTTTTTTTCAGTATGCTTTCTTTGGTGACCAAAGCAGACGGTGAGCTTCCAAGATTGCGGCGGAGAGCTTCGCCGTCGCTTGCCAACCACATGATCAGGTTTTGCTTGGTACGATACACGGTGGAAATATCGGTGGGAAGCCCGTCTTTTTCAAACTGTGCTTTTAGCCATTCGATGTCATAGACGCGCTGGCTGCGTGCCAGTATGTATTCGGCAAGCGCATCCATTGGTACGCTTGACGCCTTAAGCAGGCGCTGCCCGTTCAGCCACCGGCTGACTAGAGAGGGGTCAACCATGAGCGCCTTGGCCAGTTCATTATTGGAAATGCCGAAATAGTCCATCATTAATTTTAGTTTTTCGGTAGGTTGCATCATGGCTTCCCTCTTTCCTCAGCAAATGCCGTTGGCTACAGTCTTTTTTCTGCTTATCGGTTATTTTTTAGCGAGTATTGGTTAGCGATGATCATTTAGCGTTCCTGTTCCTGTAATCTTGGCAATGTCCCCACCAAAATAAGCATACAAGTCGATTGTCCCGTTATTTATCAGGGAACCGGTTTCGTTATATAAACTCCCGCCATCCTTGACGGAGATAAAGCCGTTGTTTGTCAGGGTGCCAAGATTTTTAAACTCCGAGCCTCTTTCAATAAGCAGTTGTCCACCATTATCCACGATATAATTACCGTTATTGTCGGCACTGCACATACCGGAACTGGCCGTTCCGCTGCTTCTTACTGTCACCGAGCCGTTGTTGATGAAACTGCAGATACCGCGATTAAAGGTACCCTTTACGATGATTGCCCCATCATTTGTAATAGAGCCTCCCACCGGAATGAATTCGTCGCTGATGGTGAGTGTAGTTCCTTTTTTGATATATATTGCCAGGTCATCTTCGCGTTCGTATTCGAGCTTGCTCGTAATTTCCATATCAGAGCCGACATTGATCACCGTAATCTTTGTATCTGCCACCGCAGTCTGAAGTTCGGCAAAGCTGGACACAATGATCTCACCGGAATCCTGTGAGACAGGTTCCGGTGACTTCGTGGGTTCCGGCGTTGTTGCTTTAGGCGTTGCGGCCTTCGGCGTTGTAGCTTTTGGCGTTACAGCTTTCTGAGGTGTCACGGTTTCGATTGGTTTTGTGGCTTTAGAATCACCTGAAACAGGTTCCTGAGTCTTGTTCGTTTCCGACGTTACGACTTTCTCGACCGTTCCTTCGGCTTTTTGCGGATTTTCGGTTTCCGTTGAAGCAGGATTCTCCGTAGCAGCGGGATTTTCCGTATTGGATGCCTTCCCGCAGCCGGTGAACAATATGGTCATTAGGCAAACCAATACTAAGATTAAAATTGTCTTTTTCATGATCATTCCTCCAAAATTTTATTTATTTTTGTCAACCTGTCATTGACAAATCCATCATATCAAGCGATAAACGGGAAAAGGTGTGCTGGCTGCACACCTTTTCCCGTTTATTTTTGAAAGACTTCTCCAGTTCGTCAAAACCGTCCAAAGACGTAAGAGCAACTACGTGATTTCCGAGAGTTTACCAATGATATATTTTGTTTTCAAGGTTTCATTTTCATTTCTACGGCATTCTTTTTGCTTACAGAGTGCCAAAATAAACACAAAGCCTGTCAGTCCGAAAAGTGCCAGCAAAATACTGATCAGGTACAGACTGCTTTCATGGAAAATGCGAACCACGCTAACCGAAAGAACAATATAGAATACGACCATAGCGGAAATCAGTCCCACGCCCCACGGGAGAATGTTCATGAGCCCCATAATATAAGCTGTGACCAAGAGTCCTGCTGATAATACGGCAACAATCCAATGTTTCAGGTAGGAGGCCGTAGGGATTTCACCGACACAGCCATCACAAAGGGCGGCTCTGACACTGCCTTTTTTCCTGAAATGCGTCCTGTCTGCCAAGGTGGAATGTTCATATACCTTATGCGTTTGCAGACCATACTTCTCAATTACGCGGCTGTCCGGAGAATATACAATCTCGCGGCGGGTATAGATATCATATTTGTCTATATCGTCACACCAGCATTCCTTTTCTTCACCACACTTTCCGCAGCGTGTGAATTCCCGATGCAGTGTTTTCTTCTTGAGCATATCACTTTCCATTTGTTTCGTTTGTTTCATGTTTTACCTCCGTTCATTTGCACCATACGCATAATCCTGCCTACAGCCAGTCCAGCCATAGCTGTTTTGACATAGTTCAGCGCCCAATGCTTGATTGTATTCTCTGCTCAAGAATTGCGGTGTTCCTATTTCAAATAATATTGACATATTTATGTATGAGGTTGTATCAAAGTAAGGTAACGATCACCATGATCGTCTTCATCGCCGTGGTCGACATGCATTAAATACGTCCTGTGCTGTTGTGCCTGGGCCTGCTCTCTATATTCGTCAGGGAGATAAGGGCTTTTATACAGTTCATGGAGTAACGACATGGCCAGGATGTTTTCTTCGGTCACCTTCTCCCGGCAGGTATCCTGTGCTACAACGAAAGATTCCAGCAGTTCGATAAACTCTACGTTAATTAAGGGGGCAAGCTGATCCACGCCGAGAGGATCTCCGTAATACACCGCACTTCCGCTGTGATTACTGATGATTTTACTGATCTCATAATATGGCGCATTGAACTTCCGGGGGCGCAGTTCGTCCAATTCCGATAGCGCCTCTCCACGAACCGCAGCGTTGGTTGACAACGCCTGCCTGATGCATTCCCGGATGCGGACGGAACAATCCTGTCGCGTACTTTTCTTTTTCTCAAAAAAATCGTCGTTTTCCTCCAGGTCAATCTCAGCTTGAGAGTGGGCGTCATAATCGTGCCTTTCGGCGAGTTCCTTTTGGTAGCACATGATCTCCCGCGAAGCATAATCAAAAGAACGATCATCCGCACTTATCTGGCGCAGCACGTCAATATTGCCAACTCTTCGCAAAAGGTCGGCCTTGAGAAGCAAAACCTTGCGGCGTTTTCTTTTGGTATAGCATTTGGGCAGCAGCTGATCCACTAAAGCTAAGCACCTGACGCGCAGCCTGGCGGCATTTTCTATGTCTTCCTCATCATCGCATACCCAGGCCGCGCACAAATAATTGCGGATACTGCCGGCGAGGTCTTTTCTTCGCTCTAAATACAGCGCGTATTTTTCAAAGGTAAGTGCGAGCTCCGGCAAAGTATCCGACCCTTTAGTCTCCGCATAGAGCTGCCTGAGTACCGTTTCCTTCAGGCGGGGCTTTTTCCGGATGTCAGCCGCCACATAGCCGCAATGGGGACATTCCTGGACCCAGACTTTCATCGTAGAGCGCAGCATCTCCGCGGGACGAAAATCCAGATCCGGCTCTCCGAACACGCTGTAGGAGCCAAGCTCTGTCTGCACACTCGCTTTCCCGCAGACGGCACAGACTACTTTTATTTCCATAAATGTGGACATGGCGGCACCTCCATTTTGGACAATAGCTTGGGATGTTCCTCAATACTGTGGGCTGCTTCGTCTGCCAGCAGCGCAAGCTCTTTTTCAAAAATCAGCTGCCAGCGGTCGCGCTCATCCAAGGCATCATCTTTCTCATTCATCTCTAGTACTGCTGCAAACCTGCCCATACGCCGTAACAGGTCGGCTTTCAACAACACATACCGGCATCTTTGGCTTTTTAGCACAGAGCTGGCCAGATCATGCGCAAAATCGAGGGCAAAACGTCGCATGGTACGCGCGCGGGTGGCCTTCTTCATATCGTCATAGACCCAGGCGGCATAGAGAAAATGATCGCAGGCATCGGGCGAATTCCCTTCATGCGAAAGGTAGCAGGCATATTTGGCAAAACGTGCCGCCAAGGGAGCATCGGTCAGCTCGTCAAACGGTTGATAACACTGTTTAAGTTTAGCCGCAGTCTTATTTGCCGGCAAAGTGATGTTCCTTTCGATATATCCGCAGTTTGGGCATTCTTGAAGCCAATACTGCATCGTATAGCGCAAGGACGGCGCCGGTCTGCCGTCCAAATCCGTCCCGCCATCGGTACTAGACGAGCCGAGTCCGGTTTGCCGGCTTTTTTCGCCGCAGACAGCGCAAGTAACTTCATACTCTGCTAGGGTACTCATTGTTGGCGCTCCTTTTCGTTTAAAGCAATAAATTCCAGCGCGGCTTGGTCGGTCAGCTTGTTCACTGTGTCTTGATGAACGTCGGAAATTTCCACCGCATAGGCGTGGCGAAAGCCGTCGCACTGCTTGGCTTGCTCTAAATATCGTTCTTCGCCCGTTCGATAGAAAAGGTGAAGCCAGATATACTGCGCCTCCCAAAGCTCCGGACAGTCCTTAAAATTGGGGGTGTAGGGGTGGATGGCGATATCCAGGAGCAGTCTTGCCAACAGCTCATAGCTTTCGGCGGAGTCCTTATTCTGTACGGCCTGTCTGGCCATACCCAGTGCCACGTCATACTTTTCAGCAGCATCAGCAAACAGGTCTCGGGCAGCATTACTTCTCGCCATCTCATTACATTCGCAGAACTCGAAGTGTTCACAGCCGTGACAATCCACGGAACCATATTCAAAGCCGCAGGATAATGATCCTTCCCTTGGTGCTTCTTCCAGCTCCCGTGCCCTTTTTTCACTGCCTTCGGCCTCCGCAATCAATTCTTTCAACGAACTATCAGGCATCATGGGGGTGCCTCCGTTTCTTGGTGTGGAAAAGATTTGTCAGATTCTTCGTTAAGAAATATATAGTCATGGCGTTTTCCGCAGCGCTTACAGACACAACTATCCCATTGATGACCAAACAAACATTTTAACGACATACCAACACCTCTTTCTCCCGGACGTGTGTTTTATTCATCAGCAGCTTCAAACCCAAGCGGCACATAGTATTCCGCTGCGACGTTTTTATCGGTGTGCGAATCATCCTCGTACGCAACCTGATAGGAAGACCACTCGAAATAACAAGCTCCGTATGACGTTTCATCGATGTGCCGGGCTTCTGTTTTGGCATTATGTTTTTTGATGTAGGCGCGCCACGCGCCGCTGCAGTACATCGCCTGAATATAGTGTGCTGCCTGGAGATTTTGCTTTTCTTTGACCAGATAGAACAGCATTTCAATAATATGGTTGTATTCGCCCTCCCACTGCTGCTTTTGGTTTTGATAATCATCTTCCGCCTGATTGACGATTGCTCTGAAGGTGTCGTCCCTATAAAAATCCCACAACAAGCCGGAGATTTTCGATAGTTCTCCCCAATACCGCAGATCCATTAGCGCGTCAATTGTCTCTCGGCTGCAATACGTTTTCCATCTGTCAGGCTCGATTGTTTTAAGCATTTGCAGGACGGCCGGCATATTCTTTTCATTGGAGTTCCTGGCCTTTTTAGTAAGCACCGCCCGTAAACCAGCAGGATCCACAGTATCACGCAGCTTACTGAACGCTGTTGCTGAAAAATGGATGTTCGCGTTTAAGGCAATATTGAAGAGTAACTCTGGTTTTGTGATGCGGGGCAGCAGACTGCTGTCCCCATTGACAAGGGCTAACTTTGCCAGCAGGCTTTCGTCGGTTATCTTGGTGATAGCTTTATGACGTTCTTCATGTAAACGCGTATGCAGCGCCACCTCCATTAACTTGCTTTCGTCGGAAAGCCTTTCGATGGCCGCCAAGCGGGCACTGCCATACGCTTCCAGTGCCGCCTGCTGCAAAAGTTCCTGATCATCCATTTTACCGATGGCGGCAATCGCTTTTTTCTCGTTTTTGCTTCTCCATGCAGGTCCGAAGAAATTCATACTCCCACCCACCTCTCATCACCTTACATTGCAACCTCTTTTACAGTCTTTCTGCCAGCTGCAGAAGCATCGCTTTTCTTGCCGAGCAGTCAAATTCGCCGCTGTCGGGGTTTTTCTTATCCTTGACCCACGCTTTGCACATCCCACCGCAGAGGTAACGCACCCGGCATCCTTGGCACTTTTCATTGGTATCCACATGGTGGCGGGAGAGATCTTTAAACGCTTCATTTTGTAAAATGCTCTCCAGTCCGTCCCGGATGTTCCCCAGCCGCTTATCCGTACCGCACCAGGCATAGCATGGATAGGCGCCGCCATCCGGCTCAATATAAAGATTTTGCCCCAGCCCGCAGGTATACCGGGCGGCGAAGGCACTGGTAATATCGCTCTCTTCCCCACAGAGAAAATCCTCTTCGCTTGGCGTATTTAGCGTATTTGATGTACTCGGTGATCTTAGTGTGCTCTCCGATCGGCCCAAGGGCAAAACCGGACGCAGGCGGACTTTTTCTATCCCCAGCTGCCTGGCCAGCGCATAAACGGCCGCTCCTTCCGGGCCGTCCCGCTGACTCTTCGCCAGGGTGGCGCAGAGCCCGACTTTTTTGATGCAGCCCAGTTCTTTAAGGAGCTGCAGATTCGAAACGGCTTTTTCGTAGGAACCTTGGCCGCGCCTGGCGTCGTGAGAAGTCTTATCGCCGTCAATGCTGACAATGATCTCCGAAAACACCTCGCCCAGAACCGCCAGGCGATCCTTCCCGATATCAAGGCCAAGAGAAGTGCGCAGGCTGAGGCGCATTCCTTTAAGATTAATATCGCGGAGCCAGGCCAGCACGTTATCGATATCACTGTGAATCAGCGGTTCGCCGCCGGTAATGACGACAGCGTGGAAGCCGTTTTGCCGGGCAGCCTGTACGGCAGACCAAATATCCTGAGCCCTCATCTCCGGCATTTCCCGTTCGCCGCCGCGGGCGTAACAATGGTCACAGCGCAGCGGGCAAGCGAAGGTAATATGTAAATACAGCTTATTCAGGCGGTCTTGCCGGATATAATCGGGCGCCCACTTTTGACCCCATTTCAGTGCCCATTTGCGTTTATAGCGGTTTACCTCCTGGTCGAACGGATGCGGAAGATCGCCTGCCATAGCAAGCATTGGCGCCTCCTTTTCTGAAAGCCGCTTGGTCATGACACCGCCCATCTCCAGAGCCATCCCCTGTGAGATAGTATCATAGACCGCTTGATAGGCCCCGCAGTATGGATCTTTTTCGCTGCCCTTCGCCAGCATATTGTAAAGGCAGCCGCCATGGCAATACGCCGTATGCGGACAAGTGCCGCAGGTGGTCTCGGCATTTTGTTGCTTTTCAGCCAAACGCCGGAAAGCGGCGCTGTTTACGATATTGGTCTCTGACGGGAGCTCACGGACATTCCCAAGCGAATATTCCTCTTTCCCGCAAAACCGTTGGCAGGAATAGATCCCGCCGTCCGGGGCGATAGCGGCAAACTTGCCGAGGCAGTTAAAGAACGTGCACACGCTGCCTTTCCTGTCAAAGCAGCCCTTAACCATGGAATCGATTGTTCCGACCCTGTTGCCGGATGTCCTTTCCCTGTATACAGCTAAGGTATCAAGCAATACCTTGTCCATATCATCCACAGAAGCGCTCAGTTCGCTTGGGAGAGCGTTCATCGGCTGCACTGCGCCATGTATCGCGTAGGGGATATGTTCATACGCAAAAAATTCAAAAACTTCCTTGGCTCTGTCAGCAAAGGCGGGCGTGAAAGTGCAGATGCAGTGGGTATTGATGCCGTTTTCACGCAAACGCCGAATCCCCGCCATCGTTTTTTGAAAATATTCCCTGCCGCGCTGGACATCGCACATCTCTTCGAATCCGTCCAGGCTTGTGCCGATACGGATATCGTATTTCCGGATCAGAGCGATCATCTCGTCGGTGAGCGCCCAAAGATTGCTCTGCAGGGAGAGCCGCAGTCTTAAACCAAACCGCTCGCGCAGCATCGGCAAAATGTACTCGTAATAGCCTTTTTCTGCCAACAGCGGTTCACCGCCGTGAAACGTAAGATTTATGCTGCCATCTTTGGGAGCAATGTTATCTATAAAGTCTATGGCCTCTCTGACGCACAGCATCGTTTCGCCCCGGTTTGGCCCGAAGCAATAACGGCAGGATGCCTGACATTCCATCGTTGGCAGGAGCATGAAGTTTCGCGGTCTGAATTCAAACATCACAATCCCCTTCTTTCAAATCGGCGATCGAAAAGCCATACTTCCGGCAAATCCACATGCAGCCCGGGGTCATTTTTATCGCTTTTCATTCGCGGCCGAAACGGCTCTGTTTCATACTTCTTTAAGACATCATGAAATAATCCCGCCTGATAGATTTCCCGCAGAATAGCCATATCTCCCTTTGCTGGAAACAAATGGTCTTTATTTCTGGCGATTAGGGTTTCCACGAGTTCCATTGTCAAATACTCCTGCCAGTTTTCGCAGATTGTGCGAAGCCGGTCAAACGCCGTTTGGGGAAGAATATCTTTTTCCATCAGTGTAACAAGCGTTGCTGCATCACGCAGTTTTTGAATCGCCAGATAGTCGCCTCTGCCGCCGTTTAAAGCGACCTTTGCCAGACAAGCCTGATCGTACAGTCCCTCCATGGCGCTAAGTTCTATCAGAAAATCATTCGTTCGCATGACGATATCCGCTAGCAGCTCCTGCTCAGTAATCTCTTTAAGGGCGGCTTTCCTGATCCTCTCGTGTTGCGCGTTTAAGACCACATCGCAGATTCGTTTTTGATCTGTCATTCCTCCCAAGGCCAATAAACAGTCGTATTCAGTCGTCTCGCTCACCGCTATCTCTGCCAGGCGTGCATCATCCTGCAGCCGGAGCAGGGCGTATAATTGTTCATCGGAGTTGCCGTTTTGGGCATAGTGCCGGAATACGCTCTTATCCTTAATCCTATCGCGCAGGTGTTTGTACTGAAGAAGTCCGCTGTTCTCCATCACCGCATCACGCAGCTTTTCATCGTCCGTCAATTTTGCAGCGGCACTTTCCCTGTCTCCTGCCGCTTTGCCCGCTGCAATCCGATACAAAAGCTCCTGATCGGTCAGCCGTTTCATCGCCTCGATACGTACCGAGTGGAAATCGCTGCCGGTCAATTCAAAGAGCCTGTCTTGATCGGCGGTTTTCATCTCTTCCCAAATCTCGTCTTCTTCAATATAGCGTACGGTAAATTTGTTGGGCGGAAAGTCCTGATGATCCTGGACGTCGCCGAAGCTTACGTCTTCATGCTCCCAAAGCCCGCATCCTTCATAAGTACTGACCTTCTCCCGGAAACGCCTGGACCTGTATATCCGCAGCAGCGTGTCGCGTGCTTCTTTGCTGTAAAGGCCGGAAAACGCCAGCCTGGCCAGCTCATCAATACGCTCATCCGTAGGAAAATTGAAAGCCTGCTCAAAATATTCCGTGTCATATTTCTTCGCTTCTTCCGCAAAATGCGCCCGTCTGAGAAAGTCTGCGCTTCTGTCTGTCATCATGTTCCCCTCCCCATTACTATCTGTTATAAGGAGCTAGCCTAAAGTCGGTAGAATCACCATCCAAAATTTCTTTTTTCTCATTTTTATATATATGCTGGCAATATTTGCACTTTTGCTGATAATACTGTGTCGTCATCGGGACATAATAGTCGTTGCCGATATTATTGGAAAGAATCAATCTTTCTCCGGTCTCCGACCATGTTTTACTTTCAATTACCTGGCTTTGTCCGCAGAGCGGACATGAATCACCGTCAATAAGCTCTTTCCCACCGTTTAGTTTTATCACAGCTGCTTCACGCGCCTGTCGGCATTCACCTTTCATTGCCGCTTGAACAAGCGTTGCCTGGTCGGTCAGCTTTTCAACGGCTTTCAATGCTTTGTATTCATTCTTGCTCAGCCAGTCCTTATTTTCGTTTTTTCTCATCCATATCTGTTTAAATATTCCCATCATGTTTCCCCTTCCTCCTTCGTTTCAGGATATTCCATACTTATTTATCTGTCAGTATTTCATAGGATCTTGGCAGTCTCTCTTTGCTGTCGGAATCAATCCGCAGTAATGAAGCAGCGGGAATCACCACCTCTTCTTCCGCCTGTCTTTCCAGCACCAGCAGCTTCTGCCGCAGCTCCTCTGCTTCGGCTCCCCGGCTGTCGGCATAGTTTGCTAATGCTCCCAAAGCGATAACTATGATTACTGTCATCCCCAGCACAAGTCTTTTCATGCCTTCATCCTCTTTCAGGCCTTTATTTTTTCTTCGAGTAGTTATGGCTCTATTTATTGTCGCTTGACGTCATCTGTTTCGTTTAGTTTTCGCCAATCTCTTTGTCTGGGTTACACTTGCGGCAGCGCATATGGTACTGCTGCGTTTCTATCATGCCACCAACGCCGCAAAATTCACAGTCCAGCAGCTCATTCCCCCCGCAATGCGGACAAACCTCCTCTACCCACACGTAATAGCTCTCCCAGTCATGATTCTCAAAGCCGCATATGGTGCACCTGCACTCGGTTTCATCCCAGGCGTGGACGCATTCTTTTTGCCTGCGAAGCCGCTTTCTTTCCTTGGAAAAATCACCGATCTTCTCGACAAAAAGTGTTATTTGTGAAATTACCACAATCAGTACTAAAAATCCTGCTGTTCCGATCAAAACGTATTTCAAGATCTATCACCTCACATACGCCTCGTAATATTACGCTATGCTCTCCTATTTGCTCTCGTTCTTGACACATTGTCATTGACAAGTAAATCATAACAAACAAAAAAAATAAAAAGGTGTGCAACCTGCACACCTTTGATAAGTTTTTACGCTTAATCTGCTTTATTCATAGATGATCTCGAATAGTGCTTTTGGCGCAATGGCTTCCGCTGCCTTTTTCATGGAAGTATCCACTACTACCTGCTGTAAACCAGGAAGCGACAAGAGCGGCGAAAGGTCACGGACCCTCGTTCCGGAGACGTTCAAATAGACCAGACTCTCATGAGCTTCAATACCGGTGAGGTCAGTCAGCTTCGTCTCATTGAGATATAGTTCCTCTAATCCTTCCACTCCGGCCAGAAAAGTCAGCGAATCAAAGTCCGTTTTCATAATTTTGAGTGTCCTTATCGTTTTTCCCTTCAGATACTTATACGAATCCGTATCATTGGAAATATCCAGAAAGTCAAATTTTGTACGTCCGGCCAGTACCGCAGGATCGTAATGGTCTGCATCATTGAGGTCAAGCAGTTCCAAGCCTTTCAGGTTGATGACCGGGGAAATGTCGGCCACCATTGTTCCGTTTAAGCCAATTGATTTTAGCTTTTCAAGCCCCGCTAACGATGAGATATCCGAAACCGGATTATGTCTCAGTTCAATTCTTTCCAGTGACGCGAGCCCTGCAACCGGCGAAATATCACTGATATTTTGTGCCGAAAGGCAAAGTTCCCGCAGATTGGGAAGAAAGGCTAAATCAGAGAGCGATTCAATTGTCCCGTTGTTCTGATTCCAACCCTGCTGCAACCGCTCAAATTCCGTGACATCTGCGGTACTCTTATCCGCAAATATGTATAACTCGGTGACAGATTCAAGGTCGGCGGACGTCAGCGTGTCTCCAGCGCTTTTTCCAAGTTCAGTGCGGACAGCCTGTTCAATGAGAGGTTCGGCAAATTGTACAGAACCAGCAGTGGGTATTACTTTCGCGGGAGCATAGGCTTCATTTGATGCAAGAAATGACGGCTTGGTAATCCATCCCTGCCAGAAACCGATTCCGATAGTCAATACGAGCAGCCCCGCAATAAGACCTGCCGTTCTTCGCCATTTGCTTACGTTTTTATGTAAGAGCGCGCGTTTGAGCGTTTGGGCGTCACGGTAACGATACTCCGGAGAAAAGGCCGTACATTTCTTGATAACCGCCCCCAGCCAACGGTTCTTAATGCTTACCTCGCCGGGCTTTGTTTCTCCGGTCAACATCCAGCACAAAACCACGCCCAAAGAAAAAATATCGGCACGGCAATCCGTTTGGGCAAAGCCGTACTGCTCCGGCGGAGCAAACTCCATTGTGCCAAAAAACACGGTGTCCCTGCTTGCAGTTTCATCATAAACACGGGAAATGCCGAAATCGATGAGCTTGATTTTACCATGATCATCAACAACGATATTCTGCGGTTTGATATCCCTGTGGATAATGGGCGGTGTTTGACCGTGCAGGTAGGAAAGAATATCGCAAAGCTGTGTCCCTATGGAGATAATCTGTGGTTCGGAAAGCGTGTTGCTTTTTAAATACTCGTTCAAAGGAACGCCTTCGGCATAGTCGCGTACGACACAAAGCATCGCCTCGTTTTGATACTCTCCCACAAATGCCGGAAGTCCATCATGACGGAGCGCCCTTAACAAATCGCTTTCATTTTTCCGGGAAAGAAGTGATTGATCCGTATAGCATTTTGCCACAAGGTAGACATCTGATTGACGATCTCTGACCAGCAATGTTTCACCCATTTGGTTATGCGCCAAGCACTCCATTTGTTCATACTTTTGCAGGAAGTCTTCGGGGAAGCGGCTGTCGTCAAAGCTTAGCAAAAAACCGTCAACAGCCGACTTATTCATCTTTTTTCTTTCTCCCTAGCAGTGTAATTCCGTGAACATGCAATGTTTCCTGGGTTTCCATATAAGTCATGTGATGTTCCAGACAATATATAATGGCGGCATCCCGGTCAATTTTGGGATACAGCGCATTACTCCGGGCAATGCGAAGCAATTTCTGGGTGTTTTCTGTGTCCATTTCAAAACCGATCGCCAGTTGAATTGCCTTTTCCCTCGACGGTTTTCTTGTGCCGTTAAAAAGCTGATGCCCGAAGGTGCGTTCAATACCGGCTTTGTTTATGATACGTTCTTTGACCTCGCCTCTTTCCGCACACAAAGCAGTTATATATTCATGAAAAGTAGGAACATCGACCGATTTTAAATCTTCTTTAATAAATTTCTCCAGATTTGTGGCTTTAAACAGTCTGCGAAGCAGGGTAATTGTTCCGACCTCTTTTTGTTCTTCATCAGCCATCAGTTGTTCCTCCTTTTCCGGAGCGCAACTCCCTCAATGCGCCCATCTCTGCAAAACTTTTGTACCCCGTGTTCACATATATTCCGTTATCTGCGACATTACGCACAGAAATATAACCTGTTAAAAAGACCTCAATCTGTTACGTCAAATACACTATCACAATTCCTATTATATACGGTTGTCAGTAAACTTTTTGCTGTTTTTTGAAAATTTGGGGATCTGGTTCATAAAGACATGAAATCTTGGATCATAGCTTTTTCATAATCACCTAAAAGATTCATTATTATTTTCGTTTTTTCGACATAAGTACACAATTTTCCACATGCCTTGAGTAGACAAAAAAGATGTCGGCTAAGCCTGGTTAGGCCTTGGCGGAAGGGCTTATTTCAGGAAAAAGGCGGTACAGTGCTATCAGATAGTTTTAGCCAAACGGAATCCCAAGTCATCAATGCAAAATGACGGATGACCACGGCGACGGCATGTAGCGCCGCATCCTCTAGCCGATTCGGCCCAACTCCCTCCACGAAAAATACGGTATGGACCATATGTTTTTTCATCATACAAATCCCAGCACCATTCCCATGAGTTTCCTAACATATCGTATAATCCCCATTTATTTGGCTCTTTTTTACCTACCTTGTGAATCCTGCTTTCCGAATTTTCACTGTACCAGGCAATATCCTGAATTTCCCCATACCTGTATCCAGTTGATCCCGCTTTACATGCATACTGCCACTCTGCATCTGTTGGCAATCTGTATCCAACGGCATTCCAATCACAAAATACATTACTGCCATTGTGGTCAAAAGTATAACACTCTGTCAATCCACGTTCCTTTGAAAGCAGGTTGCAAAATGAAATAGCATCGTACCAAGATACATTCACCATTGGAATAGAATTCAACTCTACGTTGACCAGTGCTTTTTGGGTTATTACTCCATATAGACTTTTTGTCACAGGATATTTGGCAAGAAAAAAAGGTTTTATATCGACTTTTCTTTCTGTTTCTGTCAAATTGCCTTTTAGCCCAGGTATGCTCATTTTGGAATCTGTACTAATCCATTTCTGTTCATCCCAATAATCCCTTAAATGCTCCATACCACCAGGAATAGGTACCATCAGGCAATCTAAATAATTCTTTATATTGCTATCCATCAATTAACTCCTATATTATGAATGTCATAAGCATACTTATGTTATTCTATCAAAATCTTACATCAATTCCAAACAGCAAACCATCAATATCTTCCGGTTTCGCAGTATCTTTCCTTCGTCTGTCCATTCTGGAGTCGGAACATCATCTTTTTTATACTCTCAAGGGTTATCAGAATCAACCTTAAGACAAATACGCCACAATCCTCTATTCATCAGCCTTTCAGTCGTTCAATCCTTGCAACCGATTCTGTATGCCTCGAGGATACAAAAAAGATGCCGTATTCCTCTGGTACCCCCTTGGCGGGTGCATATTTCGGACACATCCGGACACCGATTCCGGCAGTATCCGGACAGCGTAACGGGCACATCCGGACAGTAAAACGGAATTATCCGGACAGCATTTCGGCAGCATCCGGACACCTTGTCGAGTTAGTAAGCTAACTGGTACCCTTTCTTTAGAAGAAAGAAAGGGGCAACACGATGAGGAGGCTGGAAGTGCTGAAAGTCAAAGAAATCTTGAGATTAAAACATGAAGTCGGTCTATCCTTGAGAGAAATCGGAAAATCCTGCGATTGCGGTAAATCCACCGTATCGGAAGTGCTTGAAAGAGCGGAAGATGCCGGAGTCACATGGCCCGTAACACTAACGGACAAACAATTGCTGTCACTACTTTATCCGCCGATAACCAGTAAACATACAATGCCCGAACCGGATATGGAATATGTTTTCTATGAGATGAAGCGAAGAAGTGTCACCCTGATGCTTCTCTGGGAAGAATATAAACATAAGCATCCTGACGGTATCATGTACACGCAGTTTTGCGACCGGTACCGTAAATTCAAGAAGGCCAATCAGCTCACCATGCATATCGAACATAAAGCAGGCGAAGAAATGCAGGTCGACTGGGCCGGCCAAACCATGTCTTATGTGGATCCGGAAACCGGGGAAATCAAAACGGTTTACCTTTTTGTAGCGGTACTTCCGGCTAGTGCTTACCCCTTTGTCTATGCCTATGACGACATGAAGCTGCCGAATTGGATTGATGCTCATATCAGAGCGTATGAATACTATGGCGGTGTTCCGAAAGTGACGATCCCGGATAATACAAAGACTGCCGTCACCACACCTGACCGGTTCGATCCGGTGCTCAACAAGAGTTACAACGAAATGGGACGATTTTACCGCACAACAATCATCCCAGCCCGGGCAGCCAAGCCAAAAGACAAAGCAGCGGATGAGAATATGGTCGGCAATGTCTCCAGAAAGATCATCGCGGCTTTAAGAAACACACAGTTTTTCAGCCTGTATGAGCTCAACCAGGCGATCAAAGAAGAACTGGCCAAGTTCATCGTGCGACCTTTTCAAAAGATGGAAGGTAACCGGGTAAGTGCCTTTGAAAAGATCGACAAACCTTGTTTACAGTCACTGCCTGCCGGGAAATATGAATTTGCCGAGTGGAAAGAGACCAAAATCCAGTTCAATTACCATGTGGATTATGAGGGATTCTTCTACAGCGTCCCCTACACCTATGTTGGACAGAAATGTTCCATCCGGGCCACCTCCAAAACGATTGAAATTTATGTGAGCGGCGAAAGGATCGCCGTATTCCCAAGAAACCATAACCCTTACAAGCGGTATACGACACTGCCGGATCATATGCCGGAGGGACATAAAGCCGTCTCGGGCTGGAGTTCAGAGCGTTTTCTGTCCTGGGCCAAAACAATCGGTCCGAACACGCTGGAACTCATTAAACACGTCCTTGAAAGCCGGGAATATCCGGTACAAACCTACCGGGCTTGTATGGGTATCATGAGACTGAGTAAAAGCTATCCATCTGAGTCTATGGAAAGAGCCAGTGAAGAAGCACTTGCTAAAAGGACGTATACTTTCAAGTACTTCAACATCATCCTGAAACAGGTAACCGCAAAAGTTCTAAAGGCTGACGATTGCAAGATCGTTGCACATGCTAACGTCCGAGGAAGCCGTTCCTACGCGGGAGGTGGCATCCACAGGCTGTGTAAAAACGTAGAGAATAATGGATAAATATGGTATAATTAAGTAAGGAAACCGAATCATAAGGGGAATAATTATGCCATATAAAAACGGAATAAACCGCGAACAAATTACACT